>CAIQEX010000299.1 GCA_903870955.1 uncultured beta proteobacterium | reverse complement strand
GTTCCACGCGAGTACATCCCTTCAGTTGATGCAGGTTGTAAGGAAGGTATGGCTGCTGGTCCACTAGCTGGCTGACCTCATTGTGGTGGAGCAGTTTCCTAAATTGGAAGGCCGCCAAATGGTAATGATGATCGCGCCTGGCAAGAAAAAGCCGGGTGGTGCAGCCAAGCCGGTTCAAGAATTGGCTGCATAGTAAGCATCGGTTGATGCCGGTTTGGCCGCTGGCATCGATCTTAAAAGTGGCTCGGGGCCAACAAGGCTGGAAACTCTTTCCAGACGCCTCACGAGCACAAAATAGAAGGAGCATTACATGCCCAAAATGAAGACCAAGAGCGCGGCGAAAAAGCGCTTTCGCGTTCGTCCCGGTGGAACCGTTAAGCGCGGCCAAGCCTTCAAGCGTCACATTCTGACCAAGAAGACCACCAAAAATAAACGCCACCTGCGTGGATCGACTGCAGTTCATGAGACCAATATGGGTCACATGGCGCAGATGCTTCCCGGCCGTGGTATTTAATTAACGACGAACAAGGAGTAATTCAATGCCTCGCGTCAAACGTGGTGTAACGGCTCGCGCCCGCCACAAAAAAGTTCTCGCCCTTGCAAAGGGTTTCCGCGGTCGCCGCGGCAATGTATTCCGCGTCGCCAAAGAAGCGGTAATGAAGGCTGGGCAATATGCCTACCGTGACCGCCGTACCAAGAAGCGCGTGTTCCGTCAGTTGTGGATTGCCCGTATCAATGCTGCTGCGCGTCAGTGCGGCATGACATACAGTCAGTTCGCCAACGGTCTGAAGAAGGCAAACATCGAGATTGACCGCAAGGTCTTGAGCGATATCGCCATTCATGACATGGCTGCTTTTGCAAGCATCGTGGAGCAGGTCAAGGCCAAGCTGGCTGCTTGATTCACGGCTGAGCGCGAAAGCGCTTGGCGCAAGAAGTAAGGGCTAGAGCTTGAAAGGCACTAGCCCTTTTTCAATTGAACCGAATTCAAAGACCACCGTATGAACGAGTTGAACGCCATTGTCGAATCTGCACAGCTTGCCTTTGCGCAGGCCGCTACGCCTGCAGACCTGGAAAATGCCAAGGCACTGTTCCTGGGAAAGTCGGGCAAGATTACAGAAATGATGAAGGGTATGGCTGCCCTCAGCGTGGACGAAAAGAAGGCCCGTGGTGCAGCCATCAACCTGGCCAAGCAGGCGATTGAAGCCGCGTTGACCGCGCGTCGCCAGGGTCTGGCCGATGCCGAACTGCAGGTTCAACTGCAGGCCGAAGCGCTGGATGTGACCTTGCCGGGTCGCCAGCACGGGCAGGGCGGTTTGCACCCTGTATCGTTGACGCTGGAGCGCATTGAAGCCATCTTTGGTTCGATGGGTTTTGATGTGGCACAAGGCCCCGAAATCGAGTCCGACTGGTTCAACTTCACCGCACTCAACACGCCGGAAGATCATCCTGCGCGCTCCATGCACGACACCTTTTATGTCGAAGGCGGTTCGGACACTGCACCGAACCTGTTGCGCACGCACACCAGCCCCATGCAAATTCGCTACGCGGTGCAGCATGTCAAGGCGCACCGCGCTCTGGTTGGCGCTGGAGCAGAAGGACTCTTTGCTGGAGACATGCCCGAGATTCGCGTGATCGCGCCGGGCCGCACTTACCGTGTGGACAGCGATGCGACCCATTCGCCCATGTTCCACCAGTGCGAAGGTTTATGGGTAGGTGAGAACGTGAGCTTCAAGGATTTGAAGTTTGTGTTCACCGATTTCTGTCGTACCTTTTTCGAAAGTGACGATTTGGTGCTGCGCTTCCGACCCAGCTTTTTCCCGTTCACGGAGCCGAGCGCAGAGATCGATATCCAGTTTCAGAGCGGGCCGTTGTCGGGCCGTTGGCTGGAAGTGGCGGGTTCTGGTCAGGTGCACCCCAATGTGATCCGGAACATGGGCTTGGACCCCGAAAAATTCATTGGCTTTGCCTTTGGCATGGGACCGGACCGCCTGACCATGCTGCGCTATGGCGTGAACGATTTGCGCCTTTTCTTTGATGGCGACGTGCGATTCCTCTCGCAATTTCAATAAGCAACCCAAAGAACGAAACGCTCGAGCTGAACATGCAATTTTCTGAATCCTGGCTACGCACTTTCTGCAACCCGGCGATGGGTACGGCGGAACTCGCTGAAACGCTGACCATGGCGGGACTTGAAGTCGAAGAACTTCAACCCGTGGCGCCTCCGTTTACCCACATCGTTGTGGGCGAAATAAAGGAGGCCGAGCAGCATCCCAACGCCGACCGGCTGCGTGTCTGCAAGGTCGACGTGGGACAAGCCGAACTGCTGAATATCGTGTGTGGTGCACCCAATGCACGGGTCGGCATTCGTGTCCCCTGTGCGCTGGTCGGGGCTGAATTACCTCCCGGTGAAGATGGAAAGCCTTTCCTTATCAAGGTCGGTAAGTTGCGCGGAGTCGAAAGCCAGGGCATGTTGTGCTCGGCGCGTGAACTCAAGCTCTCCGAAGACCATGGCGGACTTCTTGAACTGGCAGCGGATGCACCGCTGGGTCAAAACATCCGTGCGCATCTGAATTTGGACGACACCTTATTTACCCTCAAACTTACGCCCAACCTGGCGCATTGTCTGAGCGTTTACGGGGTCGCGCGTGAAGTATCGGCGCTGACCGGCGCGCCGCTTCAGACTCCCACATTCCCGGCAGTGGCCCTGGGCAATCAGGACCGCGTGGCGGTCAAAATCAGCGCGCCGGACCTCTGCGGACGCTTCTCGGGTCGCGTAGTGCGCAACGTAAATACCCAGGCGAAAACGCCGCAATGGATGGTGGATCGCCTGGCACGTTGCGGCCAGCGCAGTGTCACTGCGTTGGTGGATATCTCCAACTATGTGATGTTTGAGTTGGGTCGTCCCTCGCATATTTTCGATCTGGACAAAATCCACGGTGGTCTGGACGTGCGCTGGGGCAAGGCTGGCGAACAACTCAAGCTGCTCAATGGCAACACGGTCACGGTCGACGAAAAGGTCGGCGTGATTGCTGACGATGTGCAGGTCGAGTCACTGGCCGGCATCATGGGTGGGGACGCGACGGCCGTCTCGGATGACACGCGCAATGTCTACGTCGAAGCCGCATTCTGGTGGCCTAAATCGATTGCGGGCCGCTCACGTCGCTTCAATTTCTCGACCGACGCTGGACACCGTTTTGAACGCGGTGTGGACCCTGAATTGACGGTTGAGCATCTGGAGCGCGTGACCCAACTCATTCTCGATATCTGCGGCACGCCTGAGACGACTTGCGGGCCAATCGACGATCAGAGACCCAATATGCCTTTGGCCCAGCCGGTCAGCTTGCGTGTGGCGCGCGCAGCCAAAATCATTGGCATGCCCCTGACGCAAACGCAGTGTGCCGATGCATTGGCCGGTTTGGGTCTGTCGCTGACGCAAACCGAAGGTGTCATTACGGTCATGCCACCTTCGTTCCGTTTTGATTTGCAGATCGAAGAAGACCTGATCGAAGAAGTGGTGCGTATGGTCGGATACAACAATCTGCCCGACACGCCGCCGTTGGCTCCCATCACGGCACGCATCCGGCCGGAGTCAGAGCGCAGCGCCTTTGCGGTGCGCAGAGCCCTGGCAGCATTGGCGTATCAGGAAACCATTAATTTCAGTTTTGTGGAAGAACGCTGGGAACATGAACTGGCGGGCAACCCGAATCCCATCAAGCTTTTGAACCCGATTGCCAGCCAGATGGGCGTGATGCGCTCGTCACTGCTGGGCTCGCTGCTGCAAGTACTCAAGTTCAACCAGGCACGCAAGGCGTCGCGCGTGCGCGTTTTTGAGTTGGGGCGCGTGTTCCTGCGGGATTCGTCGGTGAAGAACACCGATGCAACGGTGGAAGGTTTTGACCAGCCCATGCGGGTTTCCGGCCTGGCCAGTGGTAGCGCTGATCCACTTCAGTGGGGTTCAAAAGACGCCCCGGTGGACTTCTACAGTGTCAAGGGTGATATCGAGAGCCTGTTGGCGCCCTTGGTTGCAGAGTTCAAGACCGATACCCACCCAGCCATGCATCCGGGGCGCTGTGCATCCGTTTGGCTGCAGGGCAAATGTGTGGGTCATGTGGGCGAATTGCACCCCAAGTGGCGTCAGTCCTATGAATTGCCCACTGCGCCAGTGCTTTTTGAACTGGATCTGGACGCTGTGTTGGCGCGACGTGTGCCTGTCTTCAAGTCTGTTTCCAAAATGCAGGCCGTGCAGCGCGATGTGGCGGTGGTTGTCAGTGATGCTGTTACGCATACAGCGTTGATGAATGCCATTTGGGCGGCTCCTACCGCCGGGCTTTTGCGCGACGCGCAGTTGTTTGACGTGTACCGTCCCAAGTTGGCAAAAGACGCGGTGTCCGCAGAGGGAGCCTCCGATCGCAGCCTCGCAGTGCGGTTGACGCTGAACAGTGATGAAGCCAGTTTGACTGAAGAGCAGATCGAAACAGCAGTCAAAGCTGTCGTGGATCAACTTTATTCCGTGCTCGGGGCGCGTCAACGCGTCTAAACTAGGCCCAAACAAAGAAGCGAGACACCATGGATTTTTCTGTCGAAAGTCTGGAGACGCCGGCACTGACCAAGGCGCAACTTGCCGATTTGCTGTTCGAGCAGATTGGCCTGAATAAGCGCGAATC
>CAIQEX010000298.1 GCA_903870955.1 uncultured beta proteobacterium | reverse complement strand
TGACCACCTTGGGCGATCAGATTTTGGATCGATCCCTGAGCAAAGTGGGGGGCAAGGGCTTGTTCGTCAAGGAGTTGGAAACGGCTCTGGAGGACGGCAAGGCCGATCTGGCCGTGCACTCACTCAAGGACGTGCCGATGGAATTGCCCCCGGGTTTCGAGTTGGCCTGCGTGATGGAGCGCGAAGACCCGCGTGATGCCTGGGTCTCGCCAAAATATGCCCGTTTACAGGACCTGCCCCAGGGCGCGACGGTTGGCACGTCCAGCCTGCGCCGCATGGCCTTGTTGCGGGCTTTGCGCCCTGATTTGAAAATCGAGCCGCTACGGGGCAACCTCGATACCCGCTTGCGCAAACTGGATGAGGGCTTGTACGACGGCATCGTCCTGGCTGCGGCAGGCCTGAAGCGTTTGGGGCTGGGTGAGCGCATTCGCACGGTGTTCGAGACCACCGAGATGCTGCCCGCGGCGGGCCAAGGCGCCCTCGGCATTGAAGTGCGTGCCGGACGCGATGACGTGGTCCAGGCCTTGTCGCATTTGATGGATACCAAGACCTGGCTGGTGGTCAGCGCCGAGCGTGCGGTAAGCCGTGTGATGGGCGGTAGTTGCTCCATGCCGCTGGCGGCCCATGCCACGTTTACCGGCGACGTGCTGCATATTCGCGCGGCCTGGGGGGACCCGGAAGGCGCCCAGTCGCTCGCCCTGGCGAACGACGAGGCGACGGTGACGGATACGGCCAGTGCGGTCGGCCTGGGTGAGCGCGTTGCGCGACAACTGCAAGTTGCGGTACAGGCAGCGCAAGCGAAATCCTGATGCGTGTGATCGTCACCCGACCCGGGCCTCAGGCCGGCAAATGGGTGAATGGCTTGCGTGCGGCCGGTCTGGACGCACAGGCACTGCCGCTGATTGAGATTGCGGGTCCGCCCGATCCGCAGCGGGTGCGTGACGCCTGGCAACGCATAGGCAGTTTTGATGCGCTGATGTTTGTCAGCGCCAACGCGGTGGAGCAATTCTTTGCGCTGCGGCCCGACGCAACACCTGTCAGCGTGCTTCAGCCGCACTTTTTTGTCACCGGTCCTGGCAGTGTTGCGGCATTGCGCAAGGCCGGCGTGGCGCGCGACCGTATCGCCGCGCCGGACGAAGCTGCCGCGCAGTTTGATTCCGAAGCCCTGTGGGCGGTGGTGCAAAACCAGGTGCAGGCGGGTTGGCGCGTCTTGATCGTGCGCGGCAACACCGATGGTGAATCATCCGACGGGGTCGCCGCATCAAACGGAGTGGGTGTGGGTGTGGGGCGCGACTGGTTTGCCGCACGCCTCAAGGAAAAAGGTGCCAGCGTCGAGTTTTTGGTGTCCTACGAACGGCGGGCCCCAGTCCTGACTGCCGAGGTGCTGGCGTTGGTGCATGCCGCCGCGCAAGATGGTTCGGTGTGGTTGTTCAGCAGTTCTGAAGCCATCAGCAACCTGTGCACCATGGCCGCCGGGCAATCCTGGCAGCAGGCGCTGGCGGTTGCCACGCACCCCAGAATTGCCGGGGCCGCGCGGGCAGCCGGTTTTGCGCAGGTGCGCGAAGCCAGTCCGGCCCTGTCTGATCTGGTGGCGTCGATAGAATCGCTGGCATGAGCACAGAACCGCCGACATCCGAAAACCTCCAGGCGCCAGAACCAGCGCCCAACCTTTTGACCGGCCCGGACGTGTCCGCGCAGGCTTCCGGCGCGCGCTATGCGCCGCAGAAGTGGGTTTTGGCGGTGGCGATCGTGGCGCTCGTGGGTGTTGCCGGGAGTGTCCTGGTCTGGCAAAAATTGAACGGCATTCAGCAACAGCTGGCGCGCCAAAGTGAGGACGCCGGGCAGCAGGCCAATCAGGCGCGTTTGACCGCCAAGCAGGCGCAGGATTTGGCCCTGGAAACGGCTGCCAAACTCGCTGTGACCGAGGCCAAGCTTGCCGAGGTGTCCTTGCAACGGAGCCAGCTTGAAGAACTGATGCAAAGCCTGTCGCGATCGCGCGATGAAAACCTGGTGGTGGACATTGATTCGTCGATTCGCCTGGCCCAACAACAGTCGCAATTGACGGGCAGCATCGAGCCTTTGCTGGCGGCACTGAAAAGTGCCGATGTGCGGGTGGCCCGCGCCGCGCAACCGCGCCTGACCCAATTGCAGCGTGCCATAGCGCGTGACATGGCGCGCATCAAGGCCACGGCACTGTCGGATACCCCCTCCTTGCTGGTCAAACTGGACGAACTGGTCACGCTGGCCGATGAGTTGCCGATCGGCAACGCCGTTCCAGTCGGGGCTACTGGCTCCGCCGGAAATTCAGGCAGCGCAAAAAACACCGAAAGCGCCAAGCGCAAAACGGATGAAGGCATGCTGACCTGGTGGTCCCGTGTCGGGGCGCTGATTCAGGACGAAGTGCGAAGTCTGGTGCGGGTCAGTCGGATCGAAGACCCGGATGCCGCACTGCTGAGCCCGGAACAGTCCTTCTTTTTGCGCGAGAACCTGAAACTGCGTTTGCTGAATGCGCGTTTGGGTTTGCTGTCGCGACAGATCGATTCAGCCCGGGCTGATTTGGGAACAGCAGCCCTGGCCATGACCCACTACTTTGACGGCGGCGCGCGCAAGACGCAGACGGCGCAGGCTTTGCTGGTGCAGGTCCAGGGACAAATGCGGACACTGGAAATTCCGCGCATTGACGACACCCTGGCAGCGCTGGCGACAGCGGCGGCGGGACGCTAGCATGCGTGCCGCGCTTTGGCTCATGGGGCTGTTTGCGATTGCCGTCGCAATGGCGCTGTTCGCGGGCAATGATCCCGGCACAGTCACGCTGTTCTGGCCACCGCACCGGGTGGATATTTCGCTGAACCTGTTTTTGCTCGGCATTGCGCTGGTATTCGTCACCTTGCATTTTGCGTTGCGTACGCTGTCGGCATTTTTCGGTATTCCACAGCAGGCGCGGCGCTGGCGTTTGCAACAACGCGAGCGTGCAATTCAGTCCGCGCTGCTGGATTCCTTGTCGCACTTGATGGGCGGGCGCTTCATCCGGGCACGCAAGGCGGCTGAACTGGTGGTGTCGCTGGAAGACGCGGTGGCACGCAGTGGCGAAAAGCTGAGCTATGCGGAACGTTTGCGGACCCTGTCGCACCTTCTGGCTGCCGAGAGCGCGCATGCCTTGCAGGATCGCACCCTGCGCGAAAAACACTTCCGCCAGGCCCTCGACCATTCCGCTTCGCGTGAGGCCCACGAAACACGTGACGGCGTGCAATTGCGTGCCGCCCGATGGGCTTTTGACGATAGGGACGCGGCCAAGACCATGGAGTGGCTCGATTTGATGCCACAGGGCGCATCGCGGCGAACCATTGCGCTACGGCTGCGATTCAAGGCCGCACGCATGGCAGGGCGGCCGTTGCAGGCGCTCGAAATGGCGCGGCTGCTGACCAAACACCGGGCGTTTTCCGCCCTGGCGGGGCAGAGCATTGCGCGCGGCCTGGCGATTGAACTGATCAACGGTTCGCACGATCCGGTCCAAATGCAACGCAGCTGGGATGGGCTGGAAACTGCAGAGCGCGAGATGCCTGATGTGGCGATGCAGGCGGCACAGCGCTGGCTGCAGCAAAGTGGTGAAGCTGCGGTGGCGCAACAGTGGTTGTTGCCCGTCTGGAACGCGATGCTGGAGCGGGATGACGCTTTGAGCGCAGCGCAAAAAGTGCGACTGGTGCGCATTCTGGAAACCTGTTTCGGAGGCGATGGCCAGGCACCGGATGCGCAATGGCTGGCGCGCATAGAGTCCGCCCAAATGTCCAATCCACGTGACGCGGCGCTGCAGTACCTGGCAGGTGTGGTGTGCATGCGACTGCGTCTGTGGGGTAAGGCGCAGCAATTGCTCAAGCAATCGCTGGCCATGTTGCAGGACCATGGTCTGAAGCGTGACGCCTGGCGCGCGCTGGCCGAAATGGCCGAACAGCGCCAGGATGCGGCCGGGGCTACCGAGGCCTATCGCCAGGCCTTGAAAGAATCCAACCGGCATTGAGATAGCGCATTCAGGCCGCGTCTTTACCAGTGACGCGGGCGGAATTCAGGGCTATTATGTGTTTATGGGAACACTGATTCAACACCTGATAAAGCTGACTGACCACCACGACCGGGACTTGCTTGAGCTCACGCTTTCCAAGGCTCTGATCGATTTGTTGCCACTGCAAAGTGTGGTGATTGCCAAGGTCCTGAGTGAGGCGGGTGTGGGCCGCTGGATGCCAGTGACCAAACTCGATGCGCGTGGCGGTGGCAGCGTGACAGACCCGTTACGTGTTGACTTTGATTTGTTGCCCAAGTTGGAAGACGAGAAAGACCGCTTGCTGTGCCTGCGCACGCAGCAGCGTGTCGAGGTGGCTTTGGCTGGCGACGCGGGCCCCCGTATTGCCTACATCCCTTTGTTTGAGAGTTCCCAAGTCGATGACGAAGGCGTGCTCGAAATCCATTCTCCCCAAGGCTTGACGCAGAGCGACCTGGAAACCATTGCCTTGCTGCAGCGCGTGTTTCGCAATATGTATCGCTTGCTTGCCTACAGCGACCGCGACGGTTTGACCGGGCTGCTCAATCGCAAGTCGCTGGACGACACCTTCTACAACGCGGTGCTTGAAGAACTGGATGAAGGCGCAGATTCCGTGACCACACGCCTGAGCGCAAAAGTCAGTCCCGGGCAGGAACGGCGTCACCGTGTGCCGCCCAACTACTGGTTGGGCACCGTGAGCGTGGACCAATTTGGTGCCATAGGCGAACACAGTGGCCATCTGATCGCAGAGGAAGTGCTGCTGCTGGTGGCGCGTATTTTGAACAACACCTTCCGCACCTACGACCGCATTTATCGCTTGGGTGGCGAACAGTTTGCGGTGCTGATGCATTGCCCGGAAGAAGCCCTGGTGCTGGCGGCTTTTGAGCGCTTTCGCGCCAACATGGACAAGTTCATCTTCCCGCAGGTGGGGCACGTCACGGCTTGTGGCGGTTTTACCCGCGTGACTGCTGATGACTCTCCGAGTACCGCGTTGGAGCGTGCAGAACGTGCGGTCGACTATGGCCAGCAACACGAGGGCAACAAGGTCTTCAGCTACGGTGAACTGGTACGCAAAGGCTTGCTCGGCGACCTGGTCAATGTGGGCGACGTCGACTTGTTCTAGCCGCCAGACAGCGAACGCGCAATCGAGCGTTTGAACGGAATCAGCTTGTCACTCACCCGCAGTATCAACTGCCGGGCCATCTTGGCCGGGGCCGAGTCCCGGGTATAGATTTCGATAATCAGGCGGGTCATCCAGAACAGCGGCAAGGTGGCGCGCTTTTGCTTGGCTTCAAAGCGTTGCAGCAGGCTGGCGCTGCCAATGTCCGCCTGGGTATTCAGGGCCGTGGCGATTTCCTGGGTCAGGGTTTCCACACTGAGCAGTCCGAAATTAAAGCCGTGCGCCGTGACCGGGTGCATGCCCACAGCGGCGTCACCGACGGTGGCAAAACGCTGCGCCACCAGGCGTTGCGGGAACACCGCCACCAGCGGATAGTTGTGGCGCGTGCTGACCAGGTGCATGGCACCCAGGCGGTTGGCAAAGCGTTGCGTCACCGCGGCATTGAATTCGCCCGTGTCCATCTGCATCAGCGCCTCGATCTCGCGGCTTGGCAGTGTGATCACGGCAGAGGCCCGGTGCGCGCTGGTGGTCGGATGTGGGTTCATCGGTAGCAGGGCCAGCGTCTGGCCGTAGCCAAACCATTCCCAGGCGGCGAAGCCGTGTGGTTTCTCAAAGGTCATGGCGCAGACCAGCATGTTCTTGCCGAAGTCATGCATATGGGCGGCTATGCCCATCATGCGCCGTGTGCTGGAAAACCGGCTGTCTGCTGCCACCACCAGTTTGGCCGTCAATGTCCGGCCTGAAGCCAGTGTGACGTGGCCGGCCGTGGCATCGGTTTGCACGGCGGTCACCTTTTCGCCGGCCATCAGCGTGATGTCGGCGTGGCTTGCAATCGCCTGTTGCACACCCTGCCACGCGGCCTGCCGGATCAAATGGTTGGATACCAGCCAGCCCAGTTCGCTGCGACCGCCCAGTTCGTGGCCGATCACCATGGAAAAGCTGGAGGGCCCGTCAATCACCTTGGCGTCCACCAGCGGGGCGAT
>CAIQEX010000297.1 GCA_903870955.1 uncultured beta proteobacterium | reverse complement strand
GCTGCCGTGTTGGGGCGGGAAGGGGCCGCTAGCCGCGTCGGCATGCTGTTTCAGCATGGCGCACTGTTCTCGGCCTTTACCGTGCTGGAGAATATTGCCTACCCGCTGCGTGAATTGGGCACCCTGCCCAAGGCCCTCATCCACGACGTGGCGATGGTGAAAATGCAAATGGTCGGTCTGGATCCCTCGGCCGCGCACAAGATGCCGGCCGACTTGTCCGGCGGTATGGTCAAGCGCGTGGCACTGGCGCGCGCGCTGGTGATGGACCCGCCACTGCTGTTGTTGGACGAACCCACTGCGGGGTTGGACCCGGATGCCTCCGACGCGTTTTGCACGCTGTTGCGCTCGCTGCACCAGGAGTTGCGTCTGACGGTGGTGATGGTCACCCATGACCTGGACACCATTTTCGAGCTCAGCAGCCAGATTGCTGTCGTCGCCGACAAACACGTTATCGTCAAGGCACCGCCACGCGATGCGATCCACTTTGATCACCCGTTTGTGCGCGATTTCTTTTTGGGTGGGCGAGGCAATCGCGCCATGGAAGTCTTGCGCAGCCAAGTGCAAGACGTGTAAAAAGAGAACCTGATGGAAAACAAATCTCACGCAATTGCAGCCGGTACTTTTGTGCTGCTGCTATGTGGCTTGCTCATTGCCATGGCGAGCTGGCTCACGCGTGACACCAGCACCCAGCGCCAGTTCGAAATTTCCAGCAAGGAAAGTGTCACCGGGCTGCAGCCGCAGGCTGGTGTGCGCTACAAGGGCGTGGTGGTCGGGCGCGTGACCGCAATCGCACTGGATGAGCACACGCGTGGCAACGTGCTGGTGCGCATTGCGGTGAACGACAGCGCACCGATCACCAGTTCCACCTTTGCCAGCCTGGGCTTTCAGGGTGTCACCGGTCTGGCCTTTGTGCAACTCGACGACAGCGGCGAGTCCAGCCAGCCCTTGGCTACCACGCAGTCACGCCCGGGACGCATTCCCATGCGGGCCGGGCTGATGGCGCGTTTGACCGAGCAGGGCGGCAATTTGTTGACGCAACTGGAGCAGGCCAGTCAACGCATGAATGCGTTGCTTGCCCCCGAGAACCAGAAGGCGCTGACCACGGCCGTGGCCAATCTAAGCCAGGCTGCGGCCGGTATCAGCCAACTCACGCGGCACGCCGATCAGGTGCTGACCGGCAGCGGGCCCGAAGGCAGCGCCAGCCTGCCGCGTGTGGCAGCACAAATGGACACCACCTTCAAAGCCATGCAATCCACCTCCGAACGGCTGAAAGACAGCGCCGAGGTGGTCAAGGCTTCGGCCGAGAGGTTCCGCCAAACCAATGTCCGCATCAACGAACCCGGCGGCACCCTGGACAAAATTGCCCGCAGCACCGAGACCCTGGCCGCCAGCATGACGACGCTGAACGCGACCCTGTTGCCGCACCTGAGCCGCACCTCGGATGACACCGGGCGCACGGTGCGCCAGTTTGGACGACTCGCCGAAGGACTTGCAGAGCAACCGCAGTCGCTCATTCTGGGTCGCGGCGCGGTTGCGCCTGGACCGGGCGAACTCGGTTTTCTGCCACCGGCTGAAAAATAAGGCACCCCATGCAATTGCGTTTACTCCCCCTTCTTCTGGCCATCGCCATGCTGGCTGCCTGCAGCAGCCCGCCACCGCACATCGCTGTGGTGGACTTTGGCCCGGGCAACACCCAGGCCCCGGTCAGCAACCGTATGGCAAGCTTGCCGTCCTTGTTGCTGGTCGAGGTGGAGGCCGCCAGTGCGTTGGATGGAACGGCCGTGCTGTACCGCCTGGGCTATGCGGACGTGCAGCAACTGCGTCCCTATGGCCAAACGCGTTGGAGCATGCCGCCCGCGCAACTGCTGCGCCAGCGCCTGCGCGAGTCGCTTGGGCAGCGGCGCAGCGTGCTTTCACCGGTGGACGCGGTGGAG
>CAIQEX010000296.1 GCA_903870955.1 uncultured beta proteobacterium | reverse complement strand
GTAATGCCTTCGTTGGGCATGCTGCTGAGTGCCAAGCGACCGTTTTGCCCCGCCATGACCTCGTTGATATCGCGCTCGTCCACCTTCATGATCACGCGATACGCGTCCAGGGGCGCCAGTTCAAACAGCACATTGCCGCGCTCGACGGCTGCACCCAAGGATTGGCTCAGGTCACCCTTGACCACCACCGCGTCAAAGGGTGCGACGAGGCGGGTGCGCGCAATCTGTTCCTCGACCAACGCAGCCTGGGCGCGCACCTGTCCGGTTTGCGCTTCCAGAATACCGGCGCGTGCCCGGTTCCCTTCCGCAATTGCCTGGCGCCGCTCACTGTCTTGCTGGGCCGCCTGACTGATCAATTTTTGGCGCTCCAGACGCAGGTCTCGGTCATCCAAAACGGCGAGTACGCTACCGGCGCGCACGATGTCACCGGCACGGGCATGGGCCTCCACGATATAGCCCTGCATGGCAGCCGTTACCGCCCGCTGAACCTTGCCCTCGAGGCTGGCATCGGCCGTAATGACATAGTCGCCTTTGGCAACCGAGAAGAAGGCAACCAGTACCAACAGCAACAACACCCACAGCTTGAGCGCAAAGTGGCGTGGCCCAAACAAATGGCGCAACTGCGTGGCAAAACTGTCGATGGCTTTGCGGCCCAGCCAGCGGTCTTCACGGCGTTTGATGTCCAGCACCGGGCCGGTCAACATCGCGGCGTGCTCGCACAACTCCACCGTGCGCGCATCAAAGCTGGCGCCCGTGGGCATCTCCAACACCAAGGCACCGAGGACGCGGGCGCCGGCGGTCATGGGAATGGTGCACACCGCACCCGCCTCATGCTGTTGCAACAGTTCGTTGTGGGCGCGTGTCACCTGAAATGTGCCGTCCTTGGAGGCCGGAAATACCACCGTGGCCAGTTGGTCTGCCGCCTCATCCATGGCGCCTTCGATGGCGTGAATCAGGTTGGCCTTTTTGCCGAACGACGCGCTGTGCGACAGTGCCGCGACGTGGATGTGACGCCCCTTCATGAATCCCACACTAACCCGCTCGCATCCAAACGTGCTGGCCAACTCCGTCACCACGGCAGTGGCCGCTGCCTGAAATTTTTCATGCTGCAAGGACGTAGCAATCAGTTCCAGTACCGTCACCAGACGGGCTTTGCTGGTAAAGGTTTTGCGCCGGGCCAGCGCTTCAAGCCAACCCATGCCCCAACCCAGGCGCTGCACCACGTCTTGCACGGCGGCGTGGGTGCGGCCTTCGAGTTCCAATGCAGCAGCACCCACGAGTTCGCCGTCCACCAGAATCGGATGGGCGATAAAAATCGGATCCTGCCGGCGCGCGGCGCGGGTCACACCTTCCACCACCACCTGCTTGTCGCGCAGCGCCACTTCGACGGCGCTGACCAGGCGTTGGCTGCCTTCAATGCCTTCGGGCCAGACCGCAGCGGGCGCAAAGGCGGCCGACTCGGTGCTGCGCAACACCACCACACCCCGCACTACGGCGTCAAAACTGCGGCACTGGATATCCAGCCATCCTGCGGCAAATCCGTGCAGGTCCTGCGCATGCGACAGACGCTCCCATGCGGTCGACGCATAGGCGTCCGTTCCATCGTCCGAATGTCGCGAGTCCGCGACCAATTTAATTCCGTCTTTATCTGCCACGGCGAGTCCTGCTTTCTGCTATCAGTGAGTGCAGCACCATGTGCTGCAAGAGAATGGGCCTATTCCAGCGCCGCGTAAATCGCCGACAGATCAGTTTCTGACAGCGTGCCCACTGCCTGTTTCAAGCGCAAACGGTACAAAAGGTAGTCGTAACGTGCCTGCGCATAATCGCGCTTGGCCAGGTACAGATCGCGTTGCGCATCCAGCACGGGCGACAAGGTGTAGAGGCCGGACTTAAAGCCCTCTTCCTTGGCTTTTAACGCGCTTTGCTGTGCCACCACAGACTGGCTCAGCGCCTGAACCAATTCCACGCCGCCAGAAACGCCAGAGTAGAAAGCACGAATCGCGCGCTCCACGGAGTGCCGTTCCAGCTCGTAATCTTCCTGCGCCTTTTGCTGTCGGTAGACAGCCTCTTGTGTCACCGCACTGGTCAGCCCGCCTTCATACAGCGGCACCGTCAGGCGAACGGTGACATCGGTCGTTTCCACATTGCTGCCGCCGCCAAAGAGCGTGCTGCCCGCGTCGCGCAAGGTGTGGTTGACCAGCAAATTAAGGCTGGGAAAGTGGCCTGCACGCTGGCGCTCATATTCCAGCCGGGCAACTTCAACCGACTCCAGCTTGGCTTGCAGGGCAATGTTCTGCGTCAACGCAGATTCAAGCCAGGCCTCCACCGATGCCGGCTCGGGCTTTTCCAGCGCAAGTTCGTCGCGAACCGCCTGCAGGTTTTCAATCTCTTTGCCTGTGATTTCGCGCAGTCCCTGCTTGGCATCTGCGAGTTTGTTCTGCGCTTCGATTTCGCGTGCCCTGGCGACCGCGAAGCGCGCCGTTGCATCGTGCTGGATAGTGATGGTGCCCAGGCCCATTTTGAGTTTTTCGCGCGCCAGATCCAGGGTCTTTCCAACAGCCTCGCGTTCCGCCGTCGCCAATGCCAGACTGTCGCGTGCGGCCAGTACCACCAGGTAGGATGCGGTCGTGCGCAATTGCAAATCCTGCTCGGCGGCACGGAATGTCAATTCAGCCTGTCGCACCACCGATTTGCTTTGCGATATGCGCTCGAGCAAGTCTTTGCGGTAAATCGCCTGGGTTATCGACAGGGTTTGCACCGTGGTCGGAAAAGTCGTTTGACCCGGTCCAAAGATCGGGTTCTGGCTGCTGATAATCCGCTGATCCGTACTGGTATTTTCCAACTCTAACTTGGCCGTAGGACGATATGCAGCGCGGGCTTGGTCGGTGGCCAAACCATTGGCACGAAAGTCGGCAGCTGCGGCACGATATTTGGAATCATTCTGTAGCGCCAAGTCGTACGCTTCTCGCAGCGTCTCGCTATGCGCCGGTGCCTGCAACAAAACCGTAGTGCAAAAAACACCCAGTAGCGTTGACCAAATGCGATAGCTTGCGGATGACCTATTGCCTGACATGGATTCACTCCCCGTTTTTTGTCTGATTCCGCACCTTCTAGCAAGCACTTACCAAACAGGTTTTCCTACATATATCAACTTTAGTTGACACACTTCAAAGCATTTGAAAAAAATTATGCCAGCAAAATGTTACACGTTGATAAGTATTCAGACCAGTGACGCCCAATTGAATGACTCAGTGTTCATTTAGTTATTTATTGCGCCCAAATGGCCCGGCAATAGAACACTATTTGCCGAAAGACACGCTGCACTTGATACCGGCAGGAATTTTGTTATCCGGATTGGGCAATTCCAAACGCACACCCAAAGTGCCGCTGGCCGCATCGACCACCTTGTCTACGACTACCACGCGGGCCGGATGGCTACCGGAAAAGAATGGTGCCAAATTAACCCGGCCAGTAGACCCCACACGCACCGAGCCAAACAGACGCGACGGCGCAATCACTTCGATATTCAGCGGGTTGATCTGTGCCAGTTTGAGCACGACAGATTTATCAGAACGTATAAATTCACCCGGTGCCAATTTGCGTTCGACAACTACACCATCGATCGGGCTGATGATGGTGCGCAACTTCAAGGTTTCCACGTCCTTGAGGAGTTCCTGTTCGCGCAGATGGACCTCGGTCACCAGTTCATCCCGGTCCTGGGCCGATATCAGTTGTTTTTCAAACAGCGCCTCGTTGCGTTCTACTCTTCGGCGTCCGTAATCCACATGGGCCTGCGAGAGCTTGACCGCTGCGGCCTCGACACCCGACTGCAACTGCGCCAGTACCTGCCCTTTGCGGACCCAGTCACCGCGGTTGACTGCAACCAATTCCAGTACGCCGTCGACCGGACTACCTACGTTGACAACCGTGTGGGGTTCGACGAGGCATTCATGGCCACCAGACCCCTCGGATGCCGACTGTGGCACTGCTGTATTTTGCGCAAAGGCACCTATAGAAACCAAAGTCAACGCCAGACCGGCAGACAACAAACGCATATATTCAATCCCTAGTTATTTCGCCGCAAACAGTTAGCGACGCGATACTAGCATTGAGAGAAGTAGTTTGCTCAAACCCATCCACGGCGCAACAGGGCGTGCCACTTTCTGGCGGCGACCCGAAGCAGCGTTCGGCAGCGTCTGCGTTGACCGTCGTTCAACTGCAGACCCGTGATACCTAACAAGGTAGCCAGCACATCGCTCTGTACGTTACGCTGCGACTCAGTGCCTTGCCCTGCACTCTGCACCAGCGCAGGCGCAGTCTCCTGCTGGTAAGAAGTCGCTGGCACTGCTTGTTCAACGGGCTGCGGAGTGACAGGTACCGAAGCTGGCGCGTCGCCTTCCTGAGGCTCCATGGACCCGCTGTGATGCTGTTCGCCCGGCGCAACCGCGCTGCCCAACTGGAACAGATTCTGGAACACGTCTGAACCTTCAATGCCCTGGCTTCTGCCATGGATCGAAAGAGCAAAAATGTTCTCGAATACCGTGATGTCGAGTAAATCGTCACCTTGCAGCCGCTCGACCTTGCCATCCTCGCCAAGGGCAAACACCAACCAAAGATCCTGGAACGCAACGGCCGCCACTTCCAACCGGTCCGGCAACGCATCAAACATGCCGAACATGGTGGCAGTTACCAGGTCATGTACATCCGCCTCCATCCGCACAACCAAACCACTCAACAGGCGAACCGCCGCGTTATTGCCAAAGATCAGGTCGCTGCTCAAGGTGCCATAGATGTTGTCCACACCCTGGCCACCGATCAGCACATCATTGCCCAGTCCGCCATCCACGATGTCACTGCCACCCAGCGTGGTGTCGAGCGACAGGATATCGACAGTCTTGCCATCCGGTGAGTAAGTCACCTGGCCACCGTCACCAAACAGAATGTCGTTGCCGGCACCGCCCAAAACCGTGTCGTTACCGGCACCGCCCATGGCGACGTCATTGCCGGCACCGGTGTCGATCACGTCATTGCCGCCCAGCACCGGATCACCGGTCGCGATCGATACCAGCGCGCCCAGTGCATCCACCACAATCACGCCGCTATCGCCGAGCACCACGTCATTGCCGTCACCGGTGCTGACCACGTCGTTGCCGAAGCCGGCGATGACCAGGTCATTTCCAGACCCGGTAGTGATCGAATCATTGCCGCCGTCTGCAACAGTTATCGCCTGCACCGTCTCGATGGTGATCGGCAGTCCGGCAAGCTGCGGCGAATCGGTTGTGGCGGCGGTAATGCTGCCGCTGTCACCGATGACGATGTTGTTGCCATCGCCGGCGATGACCGTGTCATTGCCACGACCACCGATGACGATGTCATTGCCAGCACCACTGTAGATGGTGTCGGCGCCGCCAAAGGCGGTTGTCGAGGTGCTGATGATGAGATCGATATCGGCCGGGTTGCCATCCAGCATGGCGTCAATGCGGGCGTCGTCACCCATCACGATGTCAGCGCCCAGGCCCGTGGTGATGGTGTCGTTGCCAAAGCCACCCATCACGATGTTGTTGCCGTCACCGGTGGTGATGGTGTCGTTACCACCCTCGGCAAAGGCGATGGTCTCGATCACGCCCACGGTGATGGGCAGACCGGCGCGTTGCGGTGCATCGACGCTGGCGGCAGTGATGCTGCCACTGTCACCGATGACGATGTTGTCGCCCTCGCCCGCGATGACCGTGTCAGCGCCGCGTCCGCCGATGACGATGTCGTTGCCAGCGCCGCTGTTGATGGTGTCGGCGCCGCCAAAGGCGGTGGTCGAGGTGCTGGCGATGAGATCGATATCGGCCGGGTTGCCATCCAGCATGGTGTCAATGCGGGCGTCGTCACCCATCACGATGTCAGCGCCCAGACCGGTGGTGATGGTGTCGTTGCCAAAGCCACCCATCACGATGTTGTTGCCGTCGCCGGTGGTGATGGTGTCATTACCGCCTTCGGCAAAGGCGACGGTCTCGATCACGCCCACGGTGATGGGCAAACCGGCGCGTTGCGGTGCGTCGACGCTGGCTGCAGTGATGCTGCCACTGTCGCCGATGACGATGTTGTCGCCCTCGCCTGCGATGACCGTGTCGGCACCGCGTCCGCCGATGACGATGTCGTTGCCGTCGCCGCTGTTGATGGTGTCAGCACCACCAAAGGCGGTGGTCGAGGTGCTGGCGATGAGATCGATATCGGCCGGGTTGCCATCCAGCATGGTGTCAATGCGGGCGTCGTCACC
>CAIQEX010000295.1 GCA_903870955.1 uncultured beta proteobacterium | reverse complement strand
GTGGCCGCCTTCAACCGCATCAGCCAGTACGACGGCGCCATCAGCGATTACCTGTCCTCCGTGCAATTTGGCGACGGCGTGGCGGATAACCAGGCACCCGTGTTGAGCCAGTTCCCGGGCCAGACGAATGGCCGCTTCATCAAACTGCAGGACTTGCGCTACGGTGAAAACTCGCACCAGCAGGCCGCCCTCTACCGTGACCTGTATCCGGCACCCGGTTCACTGGTGACTGCCAAGCAATTGCAGGGCAAGGAACTCAGCTACAACAACATTGCTGACGCCGATGCGGCTTGGGAATGCGTCAAAAGCTTTGACACGCCAGCATGCGTGATCGTCAAGCACGCCAACCCTTGCGGCGTTGCGGTGGGTGCCGACGCGCTTGAGGCCTACAGCAAGGCCTTCAAGACCGACCCCACTTCCGCCTTTGGCGGCATCATCGCTTTGAACACCCCGCTGGACGAAGCCGGCGCGCGTGAAATTTCCAAGCAGTTTGTCGAAGTATTGATGGCACCGGCCTACAGCCCGGAAGCCCTTGCGGTGTTTGCCGCCAAGGCCAATGTGCGGGTACTTCAAATCGACCTGCCGAAGGGTGGCGCATCGGATTGGGACAATGGCCGCAATGCCGTCGACATGAAGCGTGTGGGCTCCGGCATCCTGTTGCAGAGTGCCGACAACCACGAATTGACACTCGCCGATTTAAAGGTGGTGACCGTCAAACAACCAACGCCAGAGCAACTGCAGGACCTGCTGTTCGCCTGGAAGGTGGCCAAGTTCGTCAAGAGCAATGCCATCGTCTTCTGCGCAGGCGGTATGACCATGGGCGTAGGGGCTGGCCAGATGAGCCGCTTGGACTCGGCGCGAATTGCCAGCATCAAGGCTGAGCATGCCGGGTTGTCATTGTCTGGAACGGTGGTGGCCAGCGACGCTTTCTTCCCCTTCCGCGACGGACTCGACGTGGTGGTCGACGCGGGTGCAACCTGCGTTATCCAGCCCGGCGGTTCGATGCGCGACGACGAAGTAATCGCTGCAGCCAACGAGCGTGGCGTGGCGATGGTGTACTCAGGGGTGCGTCACTTCCGCCACTAGGCTGGAAGGTTTGGTCGGGGTGAGAGGATTCGAACCTCCGATCTCTTCGTCCCGAACGAAGCGCCTTACCGGACTAGGCCACACCCCGCGGTGCTTTGGTTATGGATACGCAATCAGTGATTTCTCAGTGATTGCGCTCCAATAATTGGGACGCCAATTGTATCAAACATGCAGTATGGGGACCGGGAGGCAGGCGCTCAGCCGCAGCCACGGCGCGCAATGCTTCCTGGCGTGCTGCGTCTCGCGCGGTATCCAGGGCACCGGTTTTCTTCACGATTTCGACGATGCGCTCGAGCATGGTTAGATCGCCGGTTTCGATCGCCTTCTTGATGGTTGCCGACTCGTGTTCATCGCCTCTTTGCATTGCCGCAATGAGTGGCAATGTGGCCTTGCCTTCGCGCAGGTCGTCGCCCACGCTTTTGCCCATGACCGCGGCATCTCCAGCGTAGTCCAAAACATCGTCAATAACCTGAAACGCCGTGCCCAGGGCTTGGCCATATTCGGCGCAAGCCTGTTCCAGTTCGGGTGTGGCGTTTGCCAGAATGGCGCCCACGCGGGCACTGGCTTCAAACAACTTGGCGGTTTTGGAACGAATGACGTGCAGGTAACCGATTTCGTCGAGTTCGGCGTTGT
>CAIQEX010000294.1 GCA_903870955.1 uncultured beta proteobacterium | reverse complement strand
CCCAGCGTCAGGAGCGGCCTCCAGCGCTTTCTTCAAACGGGCGTCACGCAGTTCGGTCACATCGATCCCCCTGCCTGCAAATAGCCTTGCATACAGCCACGCAGCTTTTGCAGGGCGTAGCGCAGTCGGCTTTTGACGGTCTCAAAACCCAGTTCCAGCGAATGGGCCAGTTCCTCCAACGTGGCGCCGTCCTCATGGTGCAGCAAAAACACCGCACGCTGCACCGCTGGCAGTGCCTCCAGGCATTGCAGCAGTTGCTGGCCCGCAGCACGCCAATAGGCCATGTCTTCGGCACTGTGGTGGCTGATGTCGAGTCCGCTTTGCAACCATTCCAGACGCTCCGTGCCGCTTTGTCCACCGTGTGCCTCCAGGGCGTCAACGCTGATTTCGCGACCCGAGGTGCGCAAACGGTCCAGCGCCAAATGGTGGGCAATCGAATAGGCCCAGGTCTTCCACTTGCCAAGCTCGGCCGAAAAACTGTCGCGGTTATTCACGATGCGCAACCAGCAATCCTGAAAAACCTCGTCCGCCTGCGGCGCCAGCGCTGGCCCCAACACACGACGCACAAAACGAAACAATGGCATTTCATGGCGCGCATACAGCGCGTCAAAGGCCGAGGCATCGCCCTGGCAATAAGCCTGCATCAACTGTTCGTCTGACATGTCCTGGTGGCGCGCGTGCATGGTGGGTTTGTACCAGCTTGTACGTCCGAGCCAGGCAAACGGGGTTGGCAGTTGTCAAAAATTTTTCGCAAGGTTTAACCCCAAGACCCGCGCTGCCCCGTATTACCCCGGTCGATTCAACAACCTGAAAGGTAATTTATGAAGCCACTTGTTCGAAAAGCCCTCTGTGTCGTGTTGGTACAAGCCTTGACGGGAGGCCAACTCAGCCTGGCCGCCAGTGTGTTCTGGCCCACCCCCAGTCCGCAACCCCGACAACAACCCACGAAAGTCCCTGCGCCATGGGCAATCACGCGGCCCAACTTTGAGGCCCCTTCCGCGACGCACTGCCAACGCCCCATCGAAACGCGCGAGTTGTCCGATGGGCAGCAACAACCGCAACCCAGTCCTGTGCCCGAGCCCTATGGCTTGGTGTCACCCAGCAGACACCTGGCATCCAAAAGCCCGGCCCTCCCATCCGAGGAGCGGCGTGAGTTCGCCGCCGCCGCGACACCGCCGGCAATGGCAATGGCATTGCCCAAGGTGGCTGTGCCATCTGCCGCTACGGCCACTGCCGATGCGCGCAGCGCCGAGATCCGAAAGGAAGCATCGGCGCGCAAGAGCGATTCGCCGCCCGCCCCGATCGGATCAGGTGTCGCGGCCGATCAGGTGCAATCCAACCTACAGGCGCCGGCCGTGGTCACGGCCGGCATGGTGGATGACAATGCCGCCTTTTCCGACTACCTGGCGTTTCGCAAGCGCACTCCGGTGCAGCACCGCGAGCGCGATATTCGCGAGCGCTATTTGCTGGAGGTCAACGACGCGCGAGGCCACGGCGTGCCCGATGCCGAGGTGGCAGTACAAGCTACCAACGGCGCTACCACCTGGCTGCGCACCGATGCCGGTGGCAAGGGCTGGATACACCCCGACGCCTTTGACCCCGCCCACAGCGGCTTCTATGAGGTCACCGTGCGTCAAGGCGGCTACCAGGCAAGCACGGTGCTGCAGCGTGGGCAAAAAAGTGCGGTTGAAGTGCAACTGACAAGGGTCCCGCAGCCCGAGCGCGCCCAGCTGGACCTGGTGTTTCTGGTGGATGCCACCGGCTCCATGGCCGATGAGATCGACAAGCTCAAAAGCAGCCTGCGCAGCATCACCGACGAAGTGGCACGCCTGCCCAGCCACCCGGATCTGTGCCTGGGTCTGGTGGCCTACCGCGACCGGGGCGACGAATTCTTTGTGCGCAGCCACGATCTGACCAGCGATGTCAACGCCTTTCAAGGCGTGCTCAATGCCTTGCAGGCCGCCGCCGGTGGCGATGAGCCTGAGGCCATGAATGAGGCCCTGCATGAAGCGGTGCATCACATCAGCTGGCGTGGTGACCGGACCACACGCTTGGTGGTGCTGGTGGCCGATGCGCCCCCGCATCTGGATTACGGCGGTCCTCAATACGACGACGACATGATGGCCGCCCTGGGCAAGGGCATCAAGCTGATGAGCGTGGGCGCCAGCGGCTTGAACAAACAGGGTGAATACATTCAGCGGCAAATGGCCCAGTACACCGGTGGGCGCTTCATCTTTCTGACCTATGCCGATGCCAGCAACCCGGCCAGCGGACCGGGTCGCGAGACGGTGCACGATGTGCGCAACTACTCGGTGCAGACCCTGGACAAGCTGATCGTGCGCCTGGTGCGCGACGAGTTGGAAAAGCTGCCTAAGGGTTGAAAGCTGGGCATCACGGTTTGAGCGCCGTGACCTCGATCTCGATTTGCATGCGCGGGTCGGCCAGACCGGCCGAGATCATCATGGCAGCTGGCCGGACCTCGCCAAAGTAACGGCGCAGCACCGGCCAGCATTGCGCAAAGTCTTCGCCACGGGGCAGCACATAGGTCACACGCACGACGTCGGCCAGGCTGGATCCAGCTTGCTCAAGCGCGGCCTGGATATTCTTCAGGCATTGCTCGGTCTGCTCCAACAGGCTGTCGGAAATGGTCATGTTGGCGTAGTCAAAACCGGTGGTGCCGGAGACAAAGACCCAGTTGCCCGCAACCACCGCGCGGGAGTAGCCAATCTGGGCTTCAAAGGAAGAGCCGGAGCTGATCAGTTGTCGATTCATATGAAATATTGCAAAAGGTTTGGAAGGCTGCGCCGGGCGCAGGCCTCCATCATTGCATGGGCTGGCGGATGATGGTCTTCCACTTATCAGGCGCGGCCTTGCGGGTATCACTCAGATAGATTTCATGGTGCTTGCCGCGTAACTCGGTTTTAGTCTGAATGAATTGGTGCACCTTTTCAATCGTTGGCCCCTCTTCCGAATAGGGGCCGATGTGCAAAATTTGCGCGCACTTTCCTTCGGCAAATTTGTTCAGGTGCACCCGGCTCAACGCCGCCGGAGGTTTCTTTTTTTGCACCTCGGCAATGGCGCCGTAGACCATGGCAGACGTAATGAAAGGCGGCTGCATGATCATCGCAGTCCACTTCCAGACGGACTTTTCACCTGCGGCGAAACTATCCATGTCTTCGGCCCACCACATGCACTCCAGCGGCATGACCACATAGTCCATGGCCAAAGCCCCCTTCTTGATGCTGGACTTCAAAGTATTTGCCACCGAAAACAGGGCCTCGATGGCATCGGCATAGTCCTGTGAGGTGTTGGGGTCGCCCTCCCCTTCGACCATCAGAAAACCCATCGACGGCACATCGACGGGCGCGACATCATTGGCGGACGCCTGATACAGTTTTTTCAACTCCAGTTTGAAGTCAATCTTTTTCATGGCGTTTCCTCAGTAAGTGTGAACGTACACTAATTCATACAACTATAGTGATGATGATGCTTCCCGACAAGCGCGAAGCGCAACTACCTTGCCTATACTGCGTATGGAACCCCAGAAACCATGTCGCAGCAGCCCACCGCACCCGCACCCTCCAGCCCCAACAGCCCCCGACCGCGCCGCATTGCGCACCTGGACATGGACGCGTTTTACGCCTCGGTGGAGTTGCTGCGATACCCACAACTAAAAGGGCTACCCGTGGTGATCGGCGGCGGACGCAGGCGCGAGGATGATTTGCTGGGCAGGTTGCGCGCGGCGCACCCCGAACAGGAATGGAGCAGTGCGCACCTGCACCAGATTCCATTGGACTTTTTTCCGAGGCTGGCGGGCTACACCGGACGGGGTGTCATCACCACGGCCACCTATGCCGCGCGGCAGTTTGGAGTGGGCTCGGCCATGGGCCTGATGAAGGCGGCCAAACTTTGCCCGCAAGCCATCCTGCTACCTGTGGACTTTGACCAATACCGACACTATTCGCGCCGCTTCAAAGCCATCATCACCGACATCGCGCCACTGATGGAGGACCGCGGCGTGGACGAGGTGTATATCGACTTTACCGACGTGCCCGGCGGCCAGCGTGAAAGCGGGCGAGTCTTGGCGCGGCTGATGCAAAAGGCGATTTTTGATGACACCGGCCTGACCTGCTCGGTGGGCGTGGCACCCAACAAACTACTGGCAAAAATGGCCAGTGAGTTCAACAAGCCCAACGGGATTTCCATTGTGCTGTAAGACGATCTGGAGACCAAAATCTGGCCGCTTGCCTGCCGCAAGATTAATGGGATTGGCCCCAAAGCCGATGCCAAGCTCAAGAGCCATGGCATAGAGACGATTGGCCAACTGGCCGCGCGCGAACAGCAGTGGCTGATGGACACCTTTGGTGAACGCACCGGCGCCTGGCTGCATGCCGCCTCGCACGGATGGGACGAGCGCCCGGTGGTGACCGAGAGCGAGCCCGTCAGCATGAGCCGCGAAACCACCTTTGAGTCCGACCTGCATGCCGTGCGTGACCGCGCCGAACTCGGTGCCATCTTCACCAAACTGTGCGAACAGGTGGCCGGTGATTTGCAGCGCAAGGGTTATGTGGGCAAGACCATCGGCATCAAGTTGCGCTTCGATGATTTCCAGATCGTCACGCGCGACCAGACCATTGACCACTTCACCGCCGATGCCAAAGAGATCCGCCAATTCGCCGGGCAGTGCCTGAAGCGCGCGCCACTGCAAAAGCGGCTGCGTTTATTGGGGGTGCGGGTAGGCGCGTTGCTGAAGGCAGAGGATGCGAAGGCGGGTGACATAACAGCAGTGCGCGCACCGTTGGGTCATGGCACAGATACAGATGATCTAACCGGGCAACTGTTTTAGAACGTCTATCGACGCGACGCTTCAAAATCCCACGGGTTGATGAGTTCAACACCCATGTCGGCGAAGTCTTTCACGTGGCGTGTGACCATGGTTAGCTTGTGCTGCAGGGCTGTTGCTGCAAGCAAACTGTCGATAGCGGGCAGGGGGCGGCCAGCCAGCGCTTGCATGCGTCCCCACAGGTCAGCCACACCGGCGTCAACACCGAGCACGCGCCCTAGAAAAAATGTGGGCAGATCCTGTTCGAGCCAGTCGTCCAGGCTTTGCCTGCGGGCCGCATCAGTCTGACTATCATCCAGGCGCGCGATGCCTTTGCGAATTTCACCCAGGGTCAGCACGCTCAAGAAGAGAGACTGCGGGGCGCGTTCGGCAAACCAATCGACAACATGGGTATCAGGCTGTTTGCGGCGCAATTCTGAGAGCACATTGGTATCAATCAAATAACTCACAAATCAACCTCGCGGGCAACGCTTTTGTCGCGCTCCAACTTCAGTTCATCCATGGCATACAAGGGTGACGACCGCATGAATTGCACCAGCGACTGTGTATTGCCGCTTAGGCGGTCGTAATGCTCTCGCGAAAGCACTACAGCGACTGATTTGCCATGCACGGTGATGTCCTGCGGTCCGTCACTTTTTGCGCTTCTGACCACATCAGAAAACCGCGCCTTAGCGGTCTGCATTTGCCAAGTTTGCATATCGAAACCCCATTCTGACCTGAATAGTCAGAATTTAGCAGATTCTTTAGTGTCTGTCCCTTTGGCCGCACAAATTTCTACCCGACAAACACCGCCATCTCTCGCATCAGCCACTCCTTGAAAACCTTGCTGGCGTGGCGCGTGCGCGTGCCTTCCGGGGCAATCAGGTAGTAGGCCTCCTTCAACGGAATCGAGAAATCAAAGGGGCGTACCAACTGACCAGATGCCAACAAATCGTTGGCAATGGTTTCGTGTGCCAGTGCCACGCCCAGACCGCGCTGTGCCCAGTCCAGGCTTAGCGCCCACGT
>CAIQEX010000293.1 GCA_903870955.1 uncultured beta proteobacterium | reverse complement strand
GATGGCGTCTATCGGTCCCAGCGTGCAGGCTGACGCGGGCACATGGCTGCCCATGCCGGCCAGCAGCACGATGAGTGCGACCTGGCGCATATAGGTGGACTTGCCGCCCATGTTGGGGCCGGTGATCATTTGCATGCGCTGCTTGGCGCCCAGATGCGTGTCGTTGGCGATGAAATTGCCACTCGATAGCTCCGCCAGACGTGCTTGCACCACCGGATGGCGCCCTTGCGTGATGTCGATGCAGGGTTGCTCGACAAACTGTGGCGCGCACCAATCCAGCGTCAAGGCGCGCTCGGTCAGGGCGCAAAGCGCATCCAGCGCGGCCAGCGCTTGGGCGGTTTGCGTCAGCATGGGCACAAAGGCCTGCAGCTGGTCCAGCACTTGCTCAAACAGCCACTTCTCACGCGCCAGCGCACGCTCCTGGGCCGAGAGTGCCTTGTCTTCAAAGGCCTTCAGCTCAGGTGTGATGAAGCGCTCCGCGTTTTTCAGCGTTTGGCGACGCCGGTAATCCTCCGGCACATTGCCGGCCTGGGCCGCGCTGACCTCGATGTAGAAGCCATGTACGCGGTTGAACTGCACGCGCAAATTGGCAATGCCACTGCGTGCCTTTTCGCGCACTTCGAGGTCCAACAGGAAGGCATCACAGTTGGTTTGAATGCCGCGCAGTTCATCCAACTCGGCATCAAAACCGTTGGCAATCACGCCACCGTCGCGCACCATTGCGGACGGTTCGGGTGCAATGGCCGAGGCAATCAGGTGGGCGCATTCTGGCGGGGGCACCAGCGCGTCGGCCATGGCGCCGAGGGCTCCGTCCAGACCCTGCAGGTGCTGCGACAAGCTCTGTGTTTTCTGCAGCGTCAGCAGCAGTGCCACCAGTTCTCGCGGGCGCACCTGGCGCAAGGCCATGCGGGCGGTGATGCGCTCGGCATCGGCGCAGCCTTTGAGTTGCTGGCGCAAGGTCTGCCACAGGTTGGTGTTGGCGCCCGTATGCAGCCTGTGTATAGCCTGCAGGCGCTGCCGTGCTTCCGTGCGCTCGCGCTTGGGCTCCAGCAGCCAGCGTTTGAGTGCACGACTACCCATGCCAGTCATGCAGCTGTCCAGCAACGAGAACAGGGTGGGCGAGTCTTCACCGCGCAGTGTTTGCACCAGTTCCAGGTTGCGGCGCGTGGTGGCGGGCAGGTCGATCAAGGCATCGTCGCGCTGTACCTGCACACTGCTGATGTGCGTGAGGTTTCTGCCCTGGGTGTGTTCGGCATAGGCCAGCAGGGCGGCAGCGGCGGCGTGGGCCAGCGGCAGGTCTTGCGCGTTCCAACTGGTCAGGCTGGCGGCCTGCAGGGCTTCCAGCAGTTTGGTTTGGCCCAAGACTGCGTCGAACTGAAATTCCGGGCGGGCGGTTAAAAACACCGAGGTGCCCATGCGCATGCGCTTCAACCGGTCTTCAAAGGTGTTGGTGACATTGGCGCTGTAGGCCAATTCGCTGGGTGACACGCGGCTGACCCAGGCGGCCAGCGCGTCAGGCGCGCATTCGGCCAAAAAGACAATGCCCTGCGTCACCGACAGCCATGCCAGGCCGCAGCGGTTGCGCGGGCCCTGGTGCACGGCCATGAGCATGGACTCGGTCTTCTCATTCAGCAGTTCGGAGTCGGTCAGTGTGCCGGGCGTCACCACCCGCATGACCTTGCGCTCCACCGGGCCCTTGCCGCCCACTTCGCCAATCTGCTCGCATATCGCCACCGATTCACCCTGGCGAATCAGCTTGGCCAGATAGCCTTCCATCGCATGGAAAGGCACGCCAGCCATCGGGATGGGCTGCCCGGCGCTTTGGCCGCGTGCGGTGAGCGTGATGTCGAGCAGGCGTGACGCCTTTTCGGCATCGCCATAAAACATCTCATAAAAATCACCCATGCGGTAGAACAGCAATGTGTCCGGGAAGTCCGCTTTGAGGGCCAGATACTGGGCCATCATGGGGGTGTGTTGCTTGAGGTCTTCGGTCATCGCAGGGAGTCTATCAATAACAGGCGGTGCAGATGGTTGCTCGCGGTCGCGATTTCACTATGGGACTTCGACTTGACCCAAGGTCTGGCGCTGAATTTACAATGCGTCCAGCGGCCCGTGGCCATCGCCAACCGCCAACTTCTGGTCTGCAATGACATCAAGCCAAAAATCTGTTTCCAGAATCGAAGATCGCCACAGCCATATCAGTATCGGGCTGCGCCTTCGCTGGAACGACTTGTGGGAGCCGATCGATGCTTTGGGCTGGAACGAGGTTGGCTTCAATTTTTTTCATGCCCGTGAAATAGCCGAGCCCCAACTGGAGCTCAAACGCCAACTGTCGCCTTTCGAAGGCCGCATTGTCTGGACGGCCCTGAATACCAGCGATGAGGTTTTGATGGCCGCGCTGCTGAACGAACGCATTTTTCAGCAGGCCAAGGCATTGCATGACAACACGGAGCTGCACCAGCGGCTGGTCAAGCTGATGCGGGTGTCAGGGATGTTGCCCCAAAAGCAGGCCGTATTGGCCTCGCTCGGACAGCGCATCAGCGAGTCCGAAATGGCCGACCTGATCGCCAAACGCCGCAAAGAACGCCCTCTGTACCAATATGGCGTGATGGTGGATTCCGAGAGTTGGCGCGCCACCGTACAAAAAGCCGTCGGCTTGTCTTCGGCGGTTGCGTCGTTGGAGAAGTGGGCTGATTCCTTTTCCACCCCGTAGTGGCCATTCGCTGGGCTTAGGACGGGCTGCAGAAACGCCGCAGATTGCATTCAGGAAAAGTCTGTCCCGCGTCGGTCGCCTACGTAATTACACACAGTGTCGTCCTGCGCGATTACGGATGTGCGGCGGGCTGCGTTTCTCTACCATTTGTCAGGCAAGAAAAGGTCTTTCAAAATGAAAACCATGCAAAGGAGAACTTCCGTGAAACGACTGCCAGGCAAATTACTCACCCTTCTGTTATTGACCACTTTCTGCGTGGCCGCGACGGCGCAGGTCTCCAGCGCACTGGCAGAAAAGCTGATCCGAAAATCAGGGCTCTGGGCCCAAGTGGAGGCAATACCCCTACAGGTTCAGGCGGGTCTGCTGCAGTCGCCGATGAAGGCATCCATTCCCGAAGCAGAAGTCAACAGGATGGCCAAGATCGCCGCGCAATCATTCGCGCCTGCACGCATGCAGAAGGCCTTGGTGGATTCTGTGGCAAAGCAAATGAAGCCGGAGCAAATGACGCAAGCCATGGCGTGGTACGACAGTGCGGCGGGGCAATTGATTACAGCTCGGGAGGAGGCTGCAACAGCGAACATGGGTGACGTAAACGCTGCCCTCAATGAGGGTAACCAGACACTCGAAAATGCGTCACCAAAGCGCCAGGCACTGATCACGGCGATCATCAAGGCCTCTCGATCAGTCGCGATGAATGTGGATATGTCCATCCATACCGGAGTGGCCGTTTTCAGCGGCATCGTGTCCTCCCAAACACACCAAGCAGGTGAGGCTATCAAAATGTTTCATGCAGCCTTGCAAGCGAAAAGACCGCAGATGATTGCGTCAACCATGGGGCAAACGATGGCTCTTTCAGCAATGGTCTATGACCCGGTGGCTGACGAGGAGTTGGAGGGCTATTTGCAGTTTCTCTCGGGTGATACCGCCATGCGGATGATGGATATCATGTACCAAGGGTTGGATACGGCTTTCACGCAGTCGGCACACGATTTTGGAAAGCAACTCCTTGTCAAAAAAGACAAGGCAGGTGTCTGAGCCACATCGACTACAGAATAGAAATCTACTTCCCTAAGGCTGCGATGGCTGCGATGGCTGCGATGGCTGCGATGGCTGCGATGGCTGCGTGTAAGCCCTGTCGCTGCTGCAACCTGCGCCTTCCTTGAATGCTTTTTGGGTCACTCCCGCTGCCAATGAAAACACAAACTATTTATCGTTCCACGTTGCTTGGAGCACTCCTGCTGACGGCCACCGCGCATGCACAAAATGCTGCACCACCGCAGTTGCCCGCAGTGGTTGCCGATGCCGACGCCGCCAAACGCGCGGTCGACAACCTGACGAACTCTGAACTATTTCAGGGTTTCACGGCCGCATCGAACGAGTTAACACCCCTTTTGATCAATGACAACCCTGCATCCAAACTGGTTCAGATCAAGAAATTTGACTTCTCGACTGAGACCAAGAAGAAGTTGCTTCCTTTGTATGGCAGTGATCATCCCCTGCATTTCAAAACCAGAATATTCAAAGACGGCCAAGCCGAGATCTCTTACGTATTGGACGCTTTGAATCATCGCGACCCTAAGAGTCGAGTCACAACCCAAATCTCTGCCCTCACCGGAAAATCGGTATACCGCAAGCACAACACCCAATATGGGGGCACAGCGTCATTGCCATCGATCCACGTGGATGTCGAAAACGAGGTGCAGTTTTATGCCCATGACATCACGTATACCGAGAATCAAACGCGAAAAGATCCGGGACTGTGGTTTGGACGCGCTGAATTCAAGCTGGGTCATCTTTCGGTGGACGTCGTCAAGAAAGATATTCACCTGAAGGTGGATGACACGGTCATCAAGACAGACGTGAAGAAGCGCGGCACGCTGGTTGACGTGGAGGTAGACAGCGTTACGCAGTCCATCAACTGGGGGGGCGACCAATTGGGCCCGGTGCATTCAGCCTACCGCTTCAGCAATATTGATGGCAAGGCGTTGGCCTCATTTGGTGAAAGCCAGAAGCGCATTGCCCAAAGCAAAATGCCCGCCGATGCAACGGCCGCCACAACTTTGCGCATGTTCCGCACTCTGGGCATCGCCACACTGAAGAGCGGGGGAGCCCTCGACATTCAGGATGTATCGGTCCAGTACCACGGCATGACGGCCGGCCTGGATGGCCGCGTGGGCTTTGACCATGTCCAGGATGCTGATTGGGACGCACCCATGTCGCTCCTGCCAAAACTGAATCTGCATATCAATTTCCACGCACCCAAAGATTTGCTCATGGAAATTTCACGCAGGGTGGTACGAAGCAAGCTTGCAGCAGAGGCTGCGCCGGGCAGCACCGTGTCAGACCCAATGGTCGAGGACGCTGCGTTGGAGGTGACCAACAAACTATTGGAGTTGCCATTGAAGCTGAAGTGGCTTCGCCTCGAGCATGGGACGCTGCTCAGTACCCTTGACTTCATAGGCGGAAATCTGACGGTCAACGGCGAGCCATTTCGGCCTCCGACTGCAAACCGGTAAAAGAGCTTTCCATGTAACTGCGGGGCCAGTACAGTGCGTGCTTTGCATTCGACTGAAGAGATCCATGAAAAAGTTCCGCATTGCCCTGATCGCCCACGACAACAAGAAGGCCGACATGGTTGTTTTGGCGCGGGAGTTTGCCCCCTTCCTGGCGCAATGCACCTTGTGCGCCACCGGGACCACGGGTGGGCGCCTGGCTGCCGAGGTTGGGCTTGACGTGGAGCGCATGCTCAGCGGCCCACTGGGTGGCGACCTCCAGATTGGCGCGCGCTTGGCGGTTGGGGAAGTTGACGGCATCATTTTCCTGCGCGACCCCATGACGCCACAACCCCACGAGCCAGACATCAACGCACTGGTGCGGGCATGCGATGTGCATGACGTGCCTTGCGCCACCAACCTGACCACGGCGCGTCTGATCCTCAAGCAATGGATGGCGGCGTCGGCGTGAAAGGTGCCGTGATGGAGGCCATTCAGGCGGTCATATTCGATTGTGATGGCACCCTGGTAGACAGCGAAGTGCCGGGCATGGACGTGATCCATGAACAGGCCTGCGCGTTGGGCCTGACATTCACCCGCGAGCAGGCACACCAGCAGTTTCGTGGTGTGCGCATGGCCGACTGCATTGCCTGGGTTGAAGCGCAGTTGCCCCAGGTCCCTCCATTTTTTGCAGAGGATTTTGCGCGCAAGGTGCGTGCCGCGCAGGCTTTGCGGTTTAGCGAAGGGCTGGCTGTCATTCCCGGTGCTTTCGAGTTGCTGGGTGGACTGCAAATTCCGTTTTGTGTCGCCACCAACGGCCCGCGCGAAAAGGTGGAACTGACTTTGGGCCTGACCGGGTTGCGCCCATATTTTCCAGAACACATTTTCAGCGCCTACGAGGTAGGCATTTTTAAGCCCGATCCTGGGCTGTTTCTGCATGCCGCGAAGGTGCTCGGCGTCGCGCCACGATATTGCGCCGTGGTCGAGGACAGTGTGCCCGGCATTGAGGCAGGGCTGGCCGCTGGCATGCGCGTTTTTTGCTTGCTGCCCGAGTCCGGTTTGCCACTGGAGCTGGCCCCTAGGGTTCAATGCATCCGCAATCTGCTGGACCTGGACGTCATGCTCAATTCCAGGGACTAGCCTTGCATTTCGACACCTTCTTCTTTCTCGCCGGCTTGGCGGCTTTGTTGGTTGGACTCTCCAAAGGGGGGCTACCCGCCGTGGGCATGCTGGCGGTTCCGCTTTTGTCCTTGCTGATGTCTCCCGTCAAGGCGGCTGTGCTGCTGTTGCCGATTTTCGTTATTTCGGATGTGATGGGGATGTGGTTGTATCGGCGTGACTACAGTGCCGTGAACCTGCGCATTCTGAT
>CAIQEX010000292.1 GCA_903870955.1 uncultured beta proteobacterium | reverse complement strand
TGGTCGGTCAACATGGGTTCGATGACCTGGCCTGTGCGGGCGCAGCGCGGCACCATCAGCTTGTGCTTCTTCACTTCGACCAGGAAGCCACCGGCTTCCAGATCAGCAACCACCTTTTTGCGGGCGACAAAGCGGTCCAGGCCAAGGTAGGCGGCGGGGGCTTGGTCGTTGATCTTGGCGTCCAGTGTCAGTACGCAGATCATGGGCAATTTGTGGCGCTGACCGACGGCATAGTCGTTCTGGTCGTGTGCCGGGGTGACCTTCACCACGCCCGTGCCGAAGGCTTTGTCGACGTAATCGTCGGCAATCACCGGGATTTCACGGTCGCACAGAGGCAGCTTCACCATTTTGCCGATCAAGGCGGTGTAGCGTTCGTCTTCGGGATGCACCATGACGGCCACGTCGCCCAGCATGGTCTCGGGGCGGGTGGTGGCCACCGTGATGTCGCCAGAACCATCGGCCAACGGGTAGCGGATATGCCACATGAAGCCGTCTTCTTCCTCGCTCTCCACTTCCAGATCGCTCACGGCGCTCATCAGCACCGGGTCCCAATTGACCAGGCGCTTGCCGCGGTAGATCAATCCCTGTTCATACAGCTGCACAAAAGTCTCGGTCACCGTTTTGGACAGCTTCTCGTCCATGGTGAAGTACTCGCGGCTCCAGTCCACGCTGTCACCCATCCGGCGCATCTGCGTGGTGATGGTGTCGCCAGACTTTTCCTTCCACTCCCAGACCTTTTTCACAAACTCGGTGCGACCCAGGTCGTGGCGACTGACTTTCTGGTCGGCCAGTTGGCGCTCGACCACGATTTGCGTGGCAATACCCGCGTGGTCGGTGCCGGGAATCCATGCGGTATTGAAACCGGCCATGCGGTGGTAGCGCGTCAGGCTGTCCATGATGGTCTGGTTGAAGGCGTGCCCCATGTGCAGAGTGCCCGTCACATTGGGTGGCGGCAATTGGATGGCGAAGGCAGCGGCACTGGCCACAGGCGTTTGCGTGCCGCGATAACCGGCCACACCATAGCCGCGCTTTTCCCATTCGGGGCCCCAATGGGCTTCCAGGGCGACCGGCTCAAACGATTTGGAGAGCGATTGCAGGCCCGGTTGTTCGGGGGTGGAATTAGCGACTGATGGATTTGTGGGGCTGGGGGTGGCGTGGTCAGACATGGTCAATCTTTTAGAGCGAGGGGCAATTTTACCGGCCTACGGCTGGTTCACCCGTTGCCCCAACCTTTTGGGACATGGCGATGTTGTAGAGCGCTGCACTGGCTGATGGTTTCCTGACGTCACAAACGGGTTGTCAACGCATACGGCTCGGGCTTCGTTGCAAGTTGGAGCCATCCGAATCTCGCGGGTTCGTTGGTTACCGATAAATCAAGCAATAAAGAGTAACTAACGTGCGTATTTCGATTCGCGGCGCCCTTGCGCCGTTTTGCTTTGCCTTGGCTATGGTCACCTTTGCTGTGCTACTCAGCAGTGCCTTTGCTGCAGAACTGGATGCAACCACCTTGCCCGGCGCCTGGAGCTCTGTTTCCCACCGTGACGAACAGGTAATCCGCCTGGCAAAGTTCGCCGTGCTGGAACAGGCGCGCCAATCCGGTTCAGAACACAAACTGTTGACGGTCAAGCATGCACGTCACCAGCTTGTTGCGGGAAGCAACTTCAGCATGAATCTGATGGTGCAAAGCGACGGCAAACGGCAATTGGCAATTGCCGTGGTGTGGGTCAAATTGAACGGCAGCATGGAGCTCACACACTGGCATTGGGTGTAAGTAAATGCC
>CAIQEX010000291.1 GCA_903870955.1 uncultured beta proteobacterium | reverse complement strand
TGAAGACACGCGCCACACCCAGCAAATGTTGCGCGCCTATGGCATCGACAAGACCGGCGGACAACTGCTGGCGGTGCACCAACACAACGAAGTCGAAGCGGCCCAGACCGTCATCGGCCACCTGCGCCAGGGCCAGCGCGTGGCCTATGTCAGCGATGCCGGGACGCCCGGCGTGAGCGACCCAGGTGCCCGCTTGGCCGCAGTGCTGGTGGCGCAAGGCTTGCGCTGCATTCCGTTGCCTGGCGCCAGCAGTGTCACCACGCTGCTGTCAGTGGCCGGCATCGGCGCCGAATCGGGTGCTGCCAGCGGCTTTGTCTTTCAGGGTTTCTTGTCCAGCAAGAGTACCGAGCGCGCGCATGCGGTGCAGTTGCTCGCGCAGGAAGCACGCGCCGTGATACTTCTGGAAGCACCCCACCGCATCGAAGCTTTGGCCGAAGCGCTGACCGTGTTGGGCGAGCGGCCCTTGACCATTGGGCGCGAGTTGACCAAGCAGTTTGAAGAGATTGCCACCCTGCCTGCAGAAGGCCTCAAGGCTTGGCTACAAGCGGATGCGAACCGTCTGCGTGGCGAATATGCGCTGCTTCTTCACCCGGCAGCGGTCGCCGTCGAAGGTGGCGATGCACCGCGCATATTGGCTTTGCTGCTGGCAGAACTGCCCTTGAAAACCGCCGTCAAGTTGGCCGCCGAAATTACCGGTCAACCGCGCAATGCACTGTATGAGCAAGCGCTGGCGTTGAAGGCTGACAAACCAATTTAGTGCTGGTAACTCCCTGGCGCGCGGCCTTAAACCTTATCCAATTCAAACCGCAGCAGACTGCCGAATCCAGTTTGTGCAAACGCATCGCCCAAGTGACGTGGTGACAGCATTGGGGCTCAGCACATGCCTTTTGGACCGCCTTAGAACCGAATCTTTCCGGTCAGTATTTCCCACCACATGCGCCAGTCACCGATGAAGCTCAACCTTGGGTACTGAAAGGTTGCGGGCCTGTTGTGTTCAAAGAAAAAGTGTCCCACCCAGGCGAACGCGTAGCCCTGGATCAGGGCGACCAGTGCCAGCCACCCGTTTTGCGTGACGAGGGTGAGCAACAGGAGGATTGCGGCAATTGACGTACCGATGAAGTGAAGCCTGCGCGATGTGCGGTTCTGGTGCTCGCTCAAGTAGAACGGATAGAACTCGCTGAAGGTCCGGTAACGTGTTTCGTTGCTCATCAGTGAATCCCCTGTTTTCAAAACTTGCCGGAGCTATCCGGATTTTTGTGTGAAGCGTTTGTCAAAGATTATGGCGGGTTGGCCGCTACACTGGCGCCTCATAGACATATGAGGCTCCCATGCAGCAGTCTGCCGCCGTGCGTCCCGATCCCACCACCCAGCGCAAAGCCGCCATCGCCCGTGGTGCCGCACTGGAGCATACCGGCAAGGTCCTGATCGAGCCGATCCCGAACTTCGACCTCAATCGCACCATCTTCAAAACCCTGGAAGGCAAGGCGGCCCGCTTCGTGATGAAAACCCGGGTCGGCAAGCAGGCCCGCTGGGACGCCACCGCAACCCAAGCCGTGCAGGCCGAATACACAGCTGCGCGCGCTGCGCACCCACTGCCCGGCGTGCGAGCCGAGCTGATGGACTTCCTGGTGCGCGAGTGCGACTTCAATGTGGAGCATGCCGACGGCTCGTTCCTTGACCACCTGTACTTTTGCTTCGAGTACACCGTGCAGCACTACCCGCAGCACTCCCCTCTGGTGATGCTGTTGCACTCCATCCTCGGAACCGGCACCAACACCTTCGCCATGAGCGCCGACAAAATTCCGGCGCTGCGCCCGCTGATGACGCCCTGGGAGTGGACACAGGTGGAAGCCTTTCCGTCGGTATTGCGGCTGCTCTACGCCGGCCCACTGCGCGCGGAATTGCGCAACAACGCCCACCGCGCCGACGCCATGGCTTCCATCTCCTTTCATCGGGTGATCGACAACGCCCCCATCAGCGTGAGCGGCGAAGACTTCTGGATCGCGTTGAACTACCAGCTAATCCACCTGGTCGACTTCCTTCCGGCAGCGAACTGGTCCATGCACCAGAACGACACCTCCTTTATTTTGTTTCGCGATCTGGTCGACCTGCTGGCGCTGACTGGCAAGCGAGAGGCGATTGTGGGTTACACACCCAGTGCAAGCCCACGCAAGCCAGTGGGCGAGCCGCAGGGCTTGGGCGAATGGCTCACCACTTTGATCCCGGTAAGCGTCAGCGAACGGATGGCCGCCAAGTCGGTCCGCCGTTTCTCCGAGCGTATTGGGCATTCGCTCGACTACCGAATCACCTGG
>CAIQEX010000290.1 GCA_903870955.1 uncultured beta proteobacterium | reverse complement strand
GGGGTGGGCAATTTTTTGCTCCAGCATGGCCTTCATCAGGTCGGGCATGGCCCACATGCCCTTGCCGATTTGTGCCTTGCCGCGCAGTCCGCAGGACAGGCCTACCAGCACGTTGTTGCGCTCGTAAGAACTGATCCAGGCGCTGGTTTTCATGTCGCCCTTGCGGATCATCGGGCCGGCTTGCATGGCGGTGTGCATTTCGTCGCCGGTGCGGTCCAGGAAGCCGGTGTTGATGAACGCTACACGGCTTTGGGCGGCGGCGATGCAGGCCTTCAGGTTCACCGAGGTGCGGCGCTCTTCGTCCATGATGCCGAGCTTGACGGTGCTGGCGGGCAGGCCCAGAACCTTTTCGACGCGGCCAAACAATTCATCGGCAAACGCCACTTCTGCGGGGCCGTGCATCTTGGGCTTGACGATGTAGACCGAGCCCTTGCGCGAGTTGCGCACCTTGCCGGCTGCGGCATCTTTGGCGGTGCGTTGCAAGTCGTGCATGGAGATGGTGGTGGTCACCATGGCGTCGAGAATGCCCTCGGGGATTTCGCGGGTGCTGCCGTCAGCGGCGGTGTAGAGGATGGCCGGGTTGGTCATCAAATGGCCCACATTGCGCACAAACATCAGCGAGCGGCCGTGCAGCGTGACCTTCTTCTTTCCATTAGCCGCCGTGTACACGCGGTCCGGGTTCAGGCCACGGGTAAAGGTCTTGCCACCCTTGCTCATCTCTTCGGTCAGCGTGCCTTGGAGAATGCCCAGCCAGTTGCCATAGGCCTGCACTTTGTCGTCCGCATCGACCACAGCCACCGAGTCTTCCAGATCCAGAATCGTCGAGAGTGCGGCTTCCAGCACCAGGTCGCAGACGCCCGCCGCATCGCTCTTGCCGATGACGGTGTCGCGGTTGATGATGAGGTCCAGGTGCAAGCCGTTGTGGGCCAGCAGCACGGAGGTCGGGTTCTTGGCGTCGCCCTGGTAGCCCACCAGTTGCGCCGCGTCCTTCAGTTTGGAAGTGCCGCCCTCCAGCAGGGACACGACCAGTTCGCCGTCCTTGTTGATGCGGTAGCCGGTGGAACCCAGGTGCGAGCCCTTCTTCAGGGGCGCTGTGCGGTCCAGCACATGGCGTGCGTATTCGATAACCTTTTTGCCGCGCTTGGGGTTGTAGCCGCCTTTCTTACTGATTTTCTCGCAACCCTTGTCCTCGGACAGCACGTCCGTGCCATACAGCGCGTCATACAGGCTGCCCCAACGGGCATTGGCGGCGTTCAGGGCGTAGCGGGCGTTGGTGATGGGCACCACCAGCTGCGGTCCGGCCTGCTTGGACAACTCGTTGTCCACATTGGCGGTGGTGATCTTGACCTTCTTGGGTTGTTCCACCAGGTAGCCGATCTTTTCCAGAAACGCCTTGTAGGCCGTCATATCGGAGGGCTTGGAAGGATCACCTGTGGTGATGGGGCCGGGGTTGGCCTTGTGCCATGCGTCGAGTTCGGTCTGCAGGCGATCACGCTCGGCCAACAGGGCGATGTTCTTGGGCGCCAGATCCGTCACCAGGGCGTCGAAACCCTTCCAGAATGTGGCTGCATCGACGCCAGTGCCCGGCAGCACCTTTTCTTCAATAAACTGGTGCAAAACCGTAGCCACTTGCAGGCCGTGAACGTGGGTGCGGGGGGTGCTGGAAGCTGATGACATGGAAAGCCCTATAGAGATTGAACCGATTACGCTACTGTATTCGAACCTTATCCATTCACTATATGGAAAAATATCAATCTATTCGTGACAAAAACGCAGGTATTGAAAATGACCCAAAGTATGAACTCCACCCGACCGCTGCCTTTGGCGGGCATTCGCGTCGTCGAATTCACCCACATGGTGATGGGCCCCACCTGCGGCATGGTGCTGGGGGACCTGGGCGCGGAGGTGATCAAGGTCGAGCCACTGGGCGGCGACAGCACACGCAAGTTGCTGGGCAGTGGGGCCGGGTTTTATCCGCTGTTCAACCGCAACAAGAAAAGTTTGGCGATTGACCTGCAAAGCGCCCAGGGGCGTGCGGTGGTCCTCAAGCTGATCGCCACGGCCGACATCGTCAGTGAAAACTTCAAGACCAGCACCATGCAGAAGCTGGGGCTGGACTACGCCACCCTCTCCAAGGGGGATCCGCGCCTGATCTATGTCAGCCACAAAGGTTTTCTGCCCGGCCCCTATGACCACCGCACGGCGCTGGACGAGGTGGTGCAGATGATGGGTGGCCTGGCCTATATGACCGGGCGTCCGGGGGATCCGCTGCGGGCCGGCTCCAGCGTTAACGACATCATGGGCGGCATGTTTGGAGCGATCGGCGCGATGGCCGCGCTGATGCAACGCCAGCAGACGGGGCTGGGCCAGGAGGTGGAGTCGGCACTGTACGAAAACAATGTGTTTCTGGTGGCACAGCACATGATGCAGTTCGCCATCACCGGCAAGGCAGCCGACCCGATGCCGCAGAAAATTTCGCCCTGGGGCATTTACGACGTTTTCAGCGTGAAGGACCAAGAGCAGATATTTCTGGCGGTTGTCAGCGATACGCAATGGGGGATCTTCTGCCAGGCCTTTGGCTTTGCCGATCTGCAGGCGGACGCGCGCCTGTCGAGCAACAACCTGCGCGTGCTGGCGCGCCACTGGCTGATTCCGCTGCTGCGCGAGCGTCTGGCCCATACGCCGGCGAGTGAACTGGCCGCCTTGTTTGAGGCCAACGGCTTGCCGTTTGCGCCCATCACCGACCCGCAGCATCTCTTTGAAGACCCGCACCTGAATGCCACGGGGGGTCTGGCGCCGATGACGTTGCCGGATGGCCGCGAGACGCGGGTACCGCTGTTGCCGCTTAAATTGGATGGCGAGCGCCTCGGGTTGCGGCTGGACCCGCCGAAGCTGGACGAACATGGCACCGAGTTGCTCTTGAGCCTGGGCTATTCCACTGACGAAGTGGCCGCTCTGCGGCGCGACGGCGTGCTGTTGGCCTAGCCGGGCTGGCGGTAAGACCATGAGCAAGCTCAAGCAACTCGAATCCTTTGTCTCCGTGGCGGCGCGCGGCAGCCTGACGGCCGCAGCCAACGCCGAGGGTGTGGCGCCGGCCATCATCGGGCGGCGGCTGGACAGCCTGGAGGAGCGACTGGGCGTCAAGCTCTTGCTGCGCACCACCCGGCGCATCACGCTGACGCATGAGGGTAGCGCCTTTCTGGAAGACTGCCAGCGCTTGCTCTCGGACCTGGCCAACGCCGAGGCCAGCGTCAGCGCCGGCGGCGTCAAGGCCAGCGGGCATTTGCGTATCACCGCCCCGGCCGGTTTCGGCAGGCGCCATGTGGCACCGCTGATCCCGAAGTTTTACGAGTTGCATCCCGAGGTGACGATCTCGCTGAACCTGAGCGACCGTGTGGTGGACATTGCCGGGGAAGGCTATGACTGTGCGGTGCGTGTGGGTGACATGCCGGACTCTTCACTGGTCAGCGTGCGCATGGCCGACAACCGGCGCCTGTGTGTGGCAACACCAGCCTACTTGGCACGCCATGGCATGCCGCAGACTCCGGCCGAGTTGTCACGATTCCATTGCCTGACGCTATCCAGTGACGCCTCGCAGACGCGGGGTTGGGCTTTCCGAATCCCGGTGCAGAGCAGAGAAGTTCCACCAACTTCAGAAAACCAGACTGCCAACGACTTACACGAGACGGTCGATACGGAGGGCGCTGGCGATAGAACCGGCCAGGTGATTTACCTCAAGCCAGCCGGTCCACTGGATTGCTCGGACGGCCAGGTGCTTCACGATTGGTGCCTTGCTGGTTATGGCATCGCCTGGCGCAGCACCTGGGAGGTTGAGGCGGAGATTGCCAACGGCCAGTTGGTGTCGGTGCTGGACGCGTTTGCCGCGCCGCCCAACGGCATTTATGCCGTATTTCCGCAGCGCAAGCATTTGCCGCTGCGGGTCAGGTTATGGATAGACTTTCTGAAAGAGCGCTACGGTCTGCCGGGCTTTTGGCAGGCACCTTCCCGGTAATTTCGGAGGGATCAAACGCCATGCCCTAGCGCTTGCGGTCTTTCTTGGTCCAGTAGCTGAACTCGACCTCGTGGATTTCCACATCCACCTCCATCACCCGGGCCTGCAGACGCTCCTGCACATCGGCCACCGCGCGGTTGTAGACCAGAGGGCCGATCTCTTCCAGGAAGAACCCCAGCAAGCCGCCTGCCGCGACGTTGCCAATGGGCTCGTCCATGTGCTCGCGGAAGTAGCGCTCAATGGACAGGACGGCGCGCTGGCGCTGTTCCTTGGGGATGTCGATAGCCATCAGGCTTTGCCGAACTCGTCGCCCATTTCCTTGGCGCGGTCGCGCGCCGCATGCAGGGCTTTGGCAAAGCTTGACTTGATGCCGCTGTCGTCCATGGAGGTGATGGCCGCGTAGGTGGTGCCGCCTTTGCTGGTGACGCGCTGGCGCAGGACCTCGGGGCTTTCGGTAGAGGCGCGTGCCAGTTCACCGGCGCCGATAAAAGTGGCCACGGCCAGTTGGTAGGCCTGTTCAGCGGGAAGGCCCATCTCGGCTCCGGCAGCCGTCATGGCTTCCATGAAGTAAAACATGTAGGCCGGGCCCGAGCCGGAAATCGCCGTGACGGCGTCGAGTTGCTCTTCACGTTCCAACCACAGAAATTGGCCGGTCGTGGCGATGACTTCGCCAGCCCATTGGCGGTCGGCCGCGGTCACACTGTCGCGCGCCACCAGGGCGGTGATGCCCTTGCCAATCAGCGCCGGGGTATTGGGCATGCAGCGAATGATTCGCTCGCTGCCCAGCCATGCGGCAATGCTGTCACTGCGGATGCCTGCGGCGACGCTCAGATGCAAGGCGTCTGCGGTGTGGGCTTTGGTTTGAAGCGCGGCGTCCTTGAAGGTCTGTGGCTTCACCGCCCAGACCACCAACCCGGCACGGGCCAGACTGGCGTCGGGGGCGCTCAGCGCAGCAATGCCGAACAGGTCCTTCAACTTGGAGCGGGCTTCGTCAAAGGGTTCCACCACCAGGATCTGGTCTGCTGTCATGCCCTGCTTCAAAAGTCCGCCAATGATGGCGCTGGCCATGTTGCCGCCGCCGATAAATGCAATGTTTTGTGTCATGTTTGTCAGTGTAGGTCAGAGCACGGTTTGCGCGACCGCGTGCTCCCATGTCGCCATGAGCTCCTGTGCGCGGCTGCGCGCCATGGTCGGAATGAAGCGGCGCTCGGCACGCCATAGTTCACTCAATTCGGCGGTACTTTTGTAGACGCCGGTACTTAAGCCCGTCAGATAAGCGGCACCTAATGCGGTGGTCTCGGTTACCAAAGGGCGCACCACGGGAATGCCCAACAGATCGGCCTGGAACTGCATCAGCAAATCGTTGACGCAGGCACCGCCATCTACGCGCAGTTCGGACACCTCGGCACTGCCCGCGCTGACAGCGTCGCGCCCCATGGCCAGCAACAAGGCGGCGCTTTGGTAGGCAATGCTTTCCAGCGAGGCACGGGCGATATGTGCCAGCGTGCTGCCACGCGTTAGTCCGGTTATCGAGCCACGTGCTTCCGGCTTCCAGTAGGGCGCACCCAGTCCGGTAAAAGCCGGCACCACCATGACGCCGCCGGAGTCTGGCACGCTCTCGGCCAGGGCTTGCACCTGCGCGCTGCTCTGTATCGCCTGCAAGCCGTCGCGCAACCACTGCACTACCGCGCCACCGACGAATACGCTGCCCTCCAGGGCGAACTCGGGTTGGGTTGTAACTTGCGCAGCGCTAGTAGTGATCAGGCCGTTGGCAGAGGTCTGGAAGTTTCTGCCGGTGTGCATCAGCATGAAGCAACCCGTGCCATAGGTATTCTTGGCCATGCCGGCGCTAAAGCAGGCTTGGCCGAAGAGGGCGCTTTGCTGGTCACCGGCGACGCCGCCAATCGGGATTGCGTGGCCGAGCAGGGTGGAGCTGACTTCGCCGAAGTGCGAGGCACTGGGTTGAACTACTGGCATCAGGTTGGCGGGAATGTCCAGGGCGGCCAACAACTCGTCGTCCCACTGATTGGTGCGCACATTGAACAGCATGGTGCGCGAGGCATTGCTGACATCGGTGGCGTGCACTCGGCCTTCGGTGAGCTGCCAGATCAACCAGCTGTCCATGGTGCCAAAGGCCAGTTCACCGTTGGCAGCCAGCGCACGCGCGCCGGGCACGTGGTCCAGAATCCATTTCAGCTTGGTGCCGGAGAAATAGGCGTCCACCAGCAGTCCCGTTTTGGCCCGGATGGTGTCGGACAGACCGCGTGCGCGCAACTCGGCGCAGGTGGGTTCGGCACGCCGGTCCTGCCAGACGATGGCGTGGTGAACGGGTTGACCGGTCTTGCGGTTCCACACCAAGGTGGTTTCGCGTTGGTTGGTAATGCCCAGTGCGGTGACCTGCTGCGCGGAGATGCCGGCTTGTGCCAATGCCTCGCGCGCCGTGGCCAGTTGCAGTCGCCAGATTTCCAGCGCGTCGTGTTCCACCCAGCCCGGCTGGGGATAGATTTGCGGCAATTCCTTTTGCGCCATGGCCACGGTCTGGCCATTGGGGGAGAAGACGATGCTGCGGCAACTGGAGGTGCCCTGGTCCAGGGCGAGCAGGTAGGTCATGGTTGCTTGCTTATCAATGGAATGAAAGGAATAGCGGAGCCCGTAAATAGGCCTTAAGGCGCAGCCACTGTCAAGCGTACCTGTGCCTCGGTCAGCAGGGCGGGGAAGGGTTCGGGTGGCGGTGCATCGGTGAATAGGCGGTCGATCTGCGAGAGCGTGGCCACCTCCACCATGGCCGGGCGTTTGAATTTACTGCTGTCGGCAGCCAGCCAAACTTCGCGCGCATGCGAGATGATGGTTTGCGAAACCTTGACCTCGCGGTAATCGAAGTCGCGCAGGCTGCCATCGGTTTCAATACCGGAGATGCCGATCAGCGCGATGTCGACCTTGAATTGGCGGATAAAGTCCACCGCCGCTTCACCCACGATGCCCTGGTCGCGCCCGCGCACTACACCGCCCACCACGATTACCTCGGAGGCCGGGTTGGTACTCAGGATACTGGCCACGTTCAGGTTGTTGGTGATCACGCGCAGTCCGGTATGGCGCAACAGGGCACGGGCAATGGCCTCGGTTGTGGTGCCGATGTTCAGGATCAGCGAACAGCCATTGGGCACCGCCGCCGCCACGCTGAGCGCAATGCGTGATTTGCCGTCGGCATTCAGATTCTCGCGCTGCTGATGCGCAATGTTCTCCGTGGTGGAACTGGGTACCCGCACCCCTCCGTGAAAACGCGCCAGCAAGCCTTCGTCGGCCAGTCGCTGTACATCGCGCCGCACTGTCTGAAGGGTGACGCCCAATGTTTCGGCAAGCTGTTCCACCGTGACGGAGCCTTGGGCTTGCACGACGGAGAGCAGGGTCAGTTGTCTGGGATTGGGGCTCATGGCGTATTTTGGCCTGCAGAAACGGGAACGAAGCGACTGTAAAACGAATCAAAAGGAATGATCACAGGGTAAATACTGAGTAAAAACGAAAACAAACGAACAATAATTATCGAATTCGAATAGTTCCTTCGATAGCTTTAATACTTTGTAAAGGTGGTGTGATGCAGTTGACTCTCGAGGGCATCAGCAAAAAAGTAGGGCCGCAGACTTGGCTTTACGACATGACCCTGGCGCCGCGCAGCGGTGCGGTCACGGTATTGCTGGGTGCCACCCAGTCTGGTAAGACCAGCCTGATGCGCATCATGGCCGGGCTTGATGCTCCCACGTCCGGCCGAGTGCTGGTAGACGGTAAGAGCGTGGTGGGCGTGCCGGTGCGCGAGCGCAATGTCTCCATGGTCTACCAGCAGTTCATTAACTACCCCTCGCTCAAGGTGCGCGACAACATTGCTTCGCCTCTGAAACTGCGCGGTGAAAGCAACATCGAGCAGCGGGTGCGCGGGTTGGCCGAGAAGTTGCACATCGAGATGTTTTTGGATCGTTACCCCGCAGAACTATCAGGCGGCCAGCAGCAACGCGTGGCCTTGGCCCGTGCCATGGCGAAGGGCGCGCCCCTCATGCTATTGGATGAGCCGCTGGTCAATCTGGATTACAAGCTGCGCGAGGAACTGCGCGACGAACTCACCGCCCTCTTCGCCGCCGGTGACTCCACCGTGATTTATGCCACCACCGAGCCCGGTGAGGCTCTGCTCCTGGGTGGCTATACCGCAGTGCTGGATGCGGGTGAGTTGTTGCAATACGGCCCCACTTCTGAAGTCTTCCACGCCCCGGCCTCCATCCGTGTGGCGCGCGCCTTTAGCGACCCTCCGATGAATTTGCTGGCGGCGAGCAGCGCTGCGGGTGGCGTGCAACTCAGTCGCGGCCCGTTACTGAAAATCGCCTTGCCAATCGCCGCCACGGGCGCATTGACTGTGGGTATGCGCGCCAGCGCACTGCGCTTCAATGAGCAGCCGGGTGATGTGGCCTTGGCGGGCAATGTGGAGCTGGCTGAGATTTCGGGCACCGACACCTTTGTGCACTTCGCCACGGGTTTGGGCGAGCTTGTGGCGCAGCTCACCGGTGTCCATCACTTCGGACTGGGCCAGTCGGTCACCTTTTATTTCAACCCTGCTGCGGTCTATGTGTTTGACGCGCAGGGCATGTTGCTGCTTGCTCCACAGCGCGGCAATGCAGGCGCTGCCAGCGAAGGACATTGATATGGCACGCATAGAACTCGACCTGGCCCATGCTTACCGGGCCAATCCGCAGCAGGACAGCGACTACGCCTTGCTGCCCTTGAAGATGACCTTTGAAGACGGCGGCGCCTATGCCTTGCTGGGGCCATCGGGCTGCGGCAAGACCACGCTACTCAACATCATGTCGGGGCTGGTGACACCATCCCAGGGCGGCGTACGTTTTGACGGCAAGGATGTGACTGCGTTTACGCCCCAGCAGCGCAACATCGCCCAGGTGTTTCAGTTCCCGGTGATTTACGACACCATGACGGTGGCCGAGAATCTGGCCTTTCCGCTGCGCAACCGCAAAATGCCTGCCGATCAAATCAAACAGCGTGTCGGCGTGATTGCTGAAATGCTGGAGATGAGCGGGCAACTCAACCAGCGTGCCTCGGGTCTGGCTGCCGATGCCAAGCAAAAAATCTCCCTGGGTCGCGGCCTGGTGCGCCCGGATGTGTCGGCGGTGCTGTTCGATGAGCCGCTGACGGTGATCGACCCGCACCTCAAATGGCAACTGCGTCGTAAGCTCAAACAAATTCACCATGAACTCAAGCTCACGCTGATCTATGTCACCCACGACCAGGTGGAGGCGCTGACCTTTGCCGAGCAAGTGGTGGTGATGACACGTGGGCGCGCTGTCCAGACCGGGTCCGCCGCCGATCTCTTTGAGCGCCCCAGCCATACCTTTGTGGGCCATTTCATTGGCTCACCGGGCATGAACTTTTTGCCTGGCAGCATGACGGCGGCAGGCTTTCACACGGCGGGCGCCACGTTGGCGACGCCGTCAGGCCGGGGTTTGCCTGACGGCGAGTTCAAGCTTGGTGTGCGCCCGGAATATGTCAGCTTGGCAGCCGCTAACGCGGAGGGTGCGTTGTCGATGACGGTGACCCAGGTGCAAGACGTGGGCACGCATGTGATCGTCAGCGCCAAGCGCGAGGGCCATACCGTTAAAGCGCGCCTGGCGGTCAACAGCACCCACTTGATGGCTGGCGACAACGTCTGGTTGCAGGTGATGGGCGAGCACACCTGCTTCTACAAAAACGAGGAGATTGTGGAATGAGCACCACCACCAAACCCGTGAACCAGAAGGCCTGGTTCCTGATACTGCCGGTGCTGTTGTGCGTAGCTTTCTCCGCCATCCTGCCGTTGATGACCGTGGTGAACTACTCGGTGCAAGACATCATCTCGCCCGAGCGTCGCGTCTTCGTGGGCACTGAATGGTTTGCCGCCATCATGCGCGACGAGGAACTCCATGGCGCGCTCATGCGACAGCTGTCGTTCTCGCTGGCCGTGCTGACGGTGGAACTGCCGCTGGGCATTCTTCTGGCGCTGAGTATGCCGGCGCAGGGCTGGAAGTCCTCAGCTGTGCTGGTGATCGTGTCGCTCTCGCTGCTGATCCCCTGGAACGTGGTGGGCACCATCTGGCAGATTTTCGGACGCACCGACATCGGCCTGATGGGCGCGGCTCTGCAGGGCCTGGGCATTGAATACAGCTACACCGGCAACGCGACGCACGCCTGGCTCACCGTGCTGCTAATGGATGTCTGGCACTGGACGCCGCTGGTGGCTCTGTTGGGCTACGCTGGTCTGCGCTCTATTCCCGATGCCTACTACCAAGCTGCCAGCATTGACGGTGCCAGCAAGCTCGATGTGTTCCGTTATGTGCAACTGCCCAAGATGCGTGGCGTGTTGATGATTGCCGTGCTGTTGCGCTTCATGGACAGCTTCATGATTTACACCGAACCCTTTGTGCTCACAGGCGGTGGCCCGGGTAATTCCACTACGTTCCTGTCACAGTTCCTGACGCAAAAAGCGGTGGGGCAATTTGATCTGGGGCCGGCCGCTGCGTTCTCATTGATTTACTTCCTGATCATTTTGCTGCTGTGTTTTATCTTGTACAACTGGATGCAGCGCGTTGGCACCCAGGAAAAGGAGGGTGGCCATGAATAGCCCCAAGTTCCAGAAGCGCACACTGTTTCTGCTCGTCTACATCCTCTTCGCGCTGTTGCCCATCTACTGGATGGTCAACATGTCGTTCAAGACCAATAGCGAGATCGTGGCTGGTTTTTCGCTGTTCCCCGAGCACTTCACCTGGGCGAACTACCACACGATATTGACCGACCCATCCTGGTACTCGGGCTACATCAATAGCCTGATTTATGTGGGCATCAATACGGTGATTTCCATCACTGTGGCCTTGCCCGCAGCCTATGCGTTTTCGCGCTACAGCTTCCTGGGCGATAAGCATGTGTTCTTCTGGTTGCTGACCAACCGCATGACGCCGCCCGCCGTTTTCTTGCTGCCTTTCTTTCAGCTCTACACCACGGTGGGCCTGATGGACACGCACGTGGCCGTAGCACTGGCGCACCTGCTGTTTAACGTGCCATTGGCGGTATGGATTCTGGAAGGCTTTATGAGCGGCATCCCGCGCGAAATTGACGAGACGGCGTACATCGACGGCTACAGCTTCCCGCGCTTCTTTATCCGTATCTATATCCCGCTGATCAAGGCGGGAGTGGGGGTGGCCGCTTTCTTCTGTTTCATGTTCAGTTGGGTGGAGTTGCTGCTGGCGCGCACTTTGACCAGCGTCAACGCCAAGCCCATTGTCGCCATCATGACGCGTACTGTGTCGGCGGCGGGCATGGACTGGGCCACCCTGGCGGCGGCGGGTGTGCTGACCATCGTGCCCGGTGCCATCGTGATCTGGTTTGTACGCAACTACATCGCCAAGGGTTTCGCGATGGGTCGCGTCTGAGTTGAGAGGAATCTGCAATGTTTGAATGGATGGCTTGGACCACGCCTGTGGCCGTTTTCTTCTGCAGCATCGCATTGATGCTGGCCGGCATGACGTTGTGGGAGATTAAGTCCCCCACCATGCTGCGTAAGGGCTTTTTGCCGATAGAGACCACGCGCGGTGACCGCCTTTTCATTGGGTTGCTCAGCGCGGCCTATGTAAATCTGGCCTTTGTCGGCATCAGTGGACGCATGGTCGAGTGGATGAATCTGGAGGCTGAACCCTCCATCTGGATCAGTTTTGTGTTGTCCATGGCTCTGCTGGGCCTGGTTATGCGCAAGGGCTAAACAGGCACCCATGCGTAAGTAAAAATTTTCCCAAGCCGTGGCTCGTAGCCCCTGGAGTCGCGGTATTTACCAAACAGGGGTTCAACAGAACGAGGAGATTGACAATGAAGCTGAAGTATTCCGTGTTGGCAGTTGCTCTGGCCTGCGCCGTCGGTGGGCAGGCGTGGGCCGATGAGGCGGCGGCAAAAAAGTGGATTGATAGCGAATTCCAGCCGTCCACCTTGAGCAAGGATCAGCAGGCTGCAGAAATGAAATGGTTCATCGATGCAGCCAAAAAGCTGAAGGCGGCAGGCGTTAACGAAATCAGTGCTGTCTCGGAAACGCTGACCGTGCATGAGTACGAGTCCAAGACGCTTGCGAAGGCCTTTGAGGAAATCACTGGCATCAAGGTCAAACATGACCTTATTCAGGAAGGTGATGTGGTTGAGAAACTGCAAACCTCGATGCAATCTGGCAAATCAATTTATGACGGCTGGATCAGCGACTCCGATTTGATTGGTACCCACTATCGCTACGGCAAGATCCTGAACCTGACCGACTACATGACGGGCAAGGGCAAGGACTACACCAACCCCGGTCTGGATATCAAGGACTTCATTGGCACCAGTTTCACCACCGCCCCGGACGGCAAGCTGTACCAGTTGCCAACCCAGCAGTTTGCCAACCTGTACTGGTTCCGCGCAGACCTGTTCGAGAAGCCCGAACTGAAAACCAAGTTCAAGGCCAAGTACGGCTATGACCTGGGCGTGCCGCTGAACTGGAGTGCCTACGAAGACATCGCCGCCTTCTTCAGTGAAGACGTCAAGACCATCGATGGCAAGCCGATTTATGGCCACATGGACTACGGCAAAAAGGATCCGTCACTGGGTTGGCGCTTCACCGACGCATGGCTGTCCATGGCCGGCACTGCGGACATCGGCATTCCCAATGGCAAGCCAGTGGACGAGTGGGGCATCCGCGCTTCGGCTGATGGTTGCACGCCTCTGGGCGCGTCCGTGTCGCGTGGTGGTGCCACCAACTCGCCTGCCGCTGTCTACGCATTGACCAAGTACATCGACTGGATGAAGAAGTACGCGCCCAAGGAAGCTACCGGCATGACCTTTGGTGAAGCCGGACCCGTGCCTGCACAGGGTCAGATTGCGCAGCAGATCTTCTGGTACACCGCCTTCACCGCGGACATGGTGAAGCCTGGACTGCCGGTGGTGAATGCAGATGGCACACCCAAGTGGCGTATGGCTCCTGGCCCGAATGGCCCGTATTGGAAACAAGGCATGCAAAACGGCTACCAGGACGTAGGTTCCTGGACCTTCTTCAAGGACCATGACGCCAACAAGGTGGCCGCTGCCTGGCTGTATGCCCAGTTTGTGACCAGCAAGACCGTGTCACTCAAGAAGTCCACCGTGGGGCTGACCTTCGTGCGTGATAGCGACATCCGTTCAGAGACCATGACCAAGATGGCACCCAAACTGGGCGGCCTGGTCGAGTTCTACCGCAGCCCGGCCCGCGTCGCCTGGACCCCCACGGGAACCAATGTGCCCGACTATCCCAAGCTGGCGCAGCTGTGGTGGAAGAACGTAGCGGTTGCTGTGACGGGCGAGAAAACGCCACAGGCCGCTATGGACAATCTGGCTGAAGAAATGGATGGCGTGATGGGGCGCTTGGAGCGTTCCGGTATGGCTGTCTGCCCACCCAAGCTAAATGCCAAGAGCAGTCCTGACAAGTGGCTGAGCGACAAGGGTGCGCCATGGAAGAAGCTGGCCAATGAAAAGCCCAAGGGTGAAACCATTGCCTATGACACGTTGCTAAACGCCTGGAAGAGCGGCAAGGTTCGCTAAGCCGGATGATCTGACACGACAAGAGTGAGAGCGACGGCGACCCATGGGTGTTGCCGTCGCCTTGTGCGGAGGCCTGTTACGGGCTTCTGCAATTTTTCTCGAATAATTTAAATGTGAAACCAGATATGGCCCCTGTCGCTCAACCGCTGCAAACCACGCGCAAGGACTTGCTGGCGCGTCTGGCAGAGGACCGGGTCTATGACCTTGCAGTCGTCGGCGGCGGCGCCACCGGTTTGGGTGTGGCGCTGGATGCCGCGGCCCGTGGCTTTAGCGTGGTGTTGCTGGAGTCGCATGACTTTGCCAAGGGAACCTCTTCACGCGCCACCAAATTGGTCCATGGCGGTGTGCGCTATCTGGCCCAAGGCAATATTTCTTTGGTGCGCGAGGCTCTGCATGAGCGCACAACGCTGCTGCGCAATGCGCCGCATCTGGCGCAGCCGCTGGCCTTTGTGGTGCCATCCTATCAATGGTGGGAGGCGCCGTTTTACGGTATCGGCCTGACCCTGTACGACCTGTTGGCGGGTAAGGCCGGCTTGGGCAAAACCCGATTTTTGGGATCGACGGCCACGGCCAAGGCCTTGCCGACGGTGCGACTGGAGGGTTTAAAGGGGGGGGTGCAGTACTGGGACGGCCAGTTCAACGATGCCCGCCTGGCATTGGCTCTGGCACGAACGGCGGCCACACGCGGTGCGTTGCTGGTGAACTACTGTGCCGCCACTGGTCTCCTGTACCAAGGCGGAAAAATCAGCGGACTGCAGGCGCAGGACACCATAGGCGGACAGACCTACTCAGTGCGCGCCCGCTGTGTGGTGAATGCCGCTGGCGTGTGGGTGGACTCCCTGCGTGAAATGGACAGCCCGGCGCACAGCGCAGGGGGAGGCCGGGCCATTCAGCCCATGGTGGCTCCTAGTCAAGGCGTCCATATCGTGGTGGACCGCAGCTTTCTGAATTCCGACACCGCACTGATGGTGCCCAAGACTTCGGACGGCCGGGTGCTGTTCGCCGTACCCTGGCTGGGAAAGGTGATTCTGGGCACAACCGATACGCCGCGCCATGACCTAGCGCGGGAGCCGCAAGCCTTTGCGGAAGAGGTCGAATTCATATTAAGAGAATCTGCGCGCTATCTAACCAAGGCGCCGACCCGGGATGACATCAAAAGTATCTGGGTCGGTTTGAGACCCCTGGTCAAGCCGCAGGACGATGATGGCGAAAGTACCAAGGCCTTGAGCCGTGAGCACACGGTCATTGTCAGCCGCAGCGGTCTGGTGACCGTGACCGGTGGCAAATGGACGACCTATCGCGCCATGGCCGAGGATGTGCTGGAAAAGTGTGCCGACAAAGGCCTGTTGGAGTCACGGCCGGCAGGTCAGACGGAAGATTTGCGTCTGGTGGGTGCCGACGCGCCTACTGAATGGGTTCCCGTCTCAGTCAGCCAAACCGAAGGTCCGCACTCCTACGGGGATGAACACGCCTTTTTGGCCAACCTGCCCGGAGCCCATGTCTGGCTTGCCGACGGCTTGAGCGAAGCCATGGTGCGTTTTGCCGCCCGCTATGAATATGCGGTAACGGTAGAAGATATGCTGGCCAGGCGCTCCAGAATGCTGTTCCTGGATGCGCGGATGGCCGCAAAACTGGCCCCAAGGGTGGCGGAAATCCTGCTGGAGGAGACCGGCATCGACCCCCAGACTGGCGAATTTGCCCAGCTAGCGACCCAATATTTGCAAATTCCCTGAAAAAGTCTTTGCCAAGCCCTCAAATTACAGGCATAATCGTGGGCTTCGCTCGAAAGAGTATGAAGTTTCTGCCCAAATGGAGGTCGCTTGAGTGGTTTGAGCGGCGGACAGCGGGCCCAAGACTGACTTGATGAGTTGAATTGCCAGAGGATCTTCCTTGCGGTCGTTCAGAGCAGCAGGTGCAAGTTGGGAATATTTGAAATGATCCAAACTGAATCTCGATTGGAAGTCGCCGACAACACCGGCGCGAAGTCCGTCCTATGCATCAAGGTGCTGGGTGGTTCTAAGCGTCGCTATGCAAGTGTTGGCGACATCATCAAAGTTAGCATCAAAGAAGCTGCACCGCGCGGCCGCGTCAAAAAAGGCGAGGTCTATAGCGCTGTCGTGGTTCGCACCGCTAAGGGCATCCGCCGTAGCGATGGTTCTTTGGTGAAATTCGACGGCAATGCGGCAGTGTTGCTTAACGCCAAGTTGGAGCCTATCGGCACCCGCATCTTTGGACCTGTTACGCGTGAACTGCGTACTGAGAAGTTCATGAAGATCGTGTCCCTGGCTCCTGAAGTTTTGTAAGGACCCGCCATGAACAAGATTCGCAAAGGCGACGAAGTCATTGTTATCGCAGGACGCGATAAGGGCAAACGCGGCAAGATCGCATTGCGCAAGGATGACTCGCACGTAGTCGTAGAGGGCGTCAACCTGGTGAAGAAACACACCAAGCCAAACCCTCTCAAGGGCGCCACCGGTGGCATCGTCGAAAAGACCATGCCAATTCACCAGTCCAACGTAGCAATTTTCAATGCTGCCACGGGCAAGGCTGACCGCGTTGGTATCAAGTTGCTTGCTGATGGCAAACGCGTTCGCGTTTACAAGTCCAGCGGCGAAGAAATCAAGGTGGCATAAACATGGCACGTCTTCAACAAATTTACCGCGACAAAGTGGCGCCGGACCTGATGGCCAAGTTTGGCTACAAGTCGACCATGCAAGTGCCACGTTTCACCAAAATCACCCTGAACATGGGTGTGAGTGAAGCAGTTGCCGACAAAAAGGTTATGGATAACGCAGTGAGCGACCTGACCAAGATTGCTGGTCAAAAGCCTGTTGTAACCAAGTCCAAGAAAGCTATCGCCGGATTCAAGATCCGCGAAGGCCAGGCCATTGGTTGCATGGTGACCCTGCGCGGCGTGCAGATGTTTGAGTTCCTGGATCGTTTCGTTACCGTGGCTCTGCCCCGTGTGCGTGACTTCCGTGGTATCTCTGGTCGTGCCTTTGATGGTCGCGGCAACTACAACATCGGCGTGAAAGAGCAGATCATTTTCCCTGAGATTGAATATGACAAGGTTGATGCCTTGCGCGGTCTCAATATCAGTATCACCACGACGGCCAAGACTGACGAAGAGTGCAAGGCACTGCTCGCGGCTTTCCGTTTCCCGTTCAAGAACTGAGGCGACCTGTGGCAAAAATGGCATTAATCGAGCGCGAGCTCAAGCGTGACAAACTGGCTGCTAAGTACGCAAAGAAATATGCGGAACTGAAGGCTATCTCTACTGACGCTAAGCGTACCGATGACGAGCGCGCTGCTGCCCGTCTGGGTTTGCAAAAGCTGCCCCGCAACGCGAACCCAACGCGTCAACGCAACCGTTGTTCCATCACCGGTCGCCCCCGTGGCACGTTCCAGCACTTCGGTCTGGCACGCGCAAAGATTCGTGAAATGGCCTTTGCTGGTGAAATACCCGGCATCGTCAAGGCCAGCTGGTAAGCGGCAGGAGAACAAACATGAGCATGAGTGATCCCATCGCCGACCTGTTG
>CAIQEX010000289.1 GCA_903870955.1 uncultured beta proteobacterium | reverse complement strand
GAGTAAATAGCCGCCATGACGACATCTTTATCCCTAACCGCCCTGCATGATCTGGGCGTTAAGCAACTTGCCAGGGCATTGGCCGACAAACAAGTTTCCGCAGTAGAAGTTGCGCAGCACTTTCTGACCCGCGCCGAGACCCATGGTGCGCTCGGCGCCTTTGTCGAAGTCAAGCCCGAAGTCACGCTGGCACAGGCCGCCGCTGCCGACGCGCGCCTCGCAGCGGGCATGGCCGGAGCACTGGAAGGCGTACCCGTTGCACACAAGGACATTTTTGCCACCCGCGATTTCGTTACGACCGCCGGTTCGCGCATGCTCAAGGGTTACCGCTCGCCGTTTGACGCCACCGTCGTGGCCAAGCTGGGTGGCGGAATTTCGGGTCTCGAAACAGGTGCCGGCATGGTGACCTTGGGCAAGCTCAACTGCGATGAATTCGCCATGGGCTCAAGCAACGAAAACTCGGCCGTGCCACCCGTCGGATACGACGCCCCAGCGCCCGTTTCCAACCCCTGGAACACCGACCGCATTCCGGGCGGATCTTCCGGCGGCAGCGCCGTGGCTGTGGCCGCGCGCCTGACCCCGGCAGCCACCGGCACCGACACCGGCGGCTCCATCCGCCAACCGGCATCATTTTGCGGTGTCACCGGCATCAAGCCGACCTACGGCCGGGCCTCGCGCTATGGCATGGTGGCCTTTGCCTCCAGCCTGGATCAGGCCGGACCCATGGCCCGTAGCGCCGAGGACTGCGCCTTGCTGCTGACTGCCCTGTGTGGCCCCGATCTGGACCGTGACTCGACCTCACTCGATGTGCCCGCTGAAAACTACAGCCGCACGCTGAACGACGCGATTGATGGCTTACGCATCGGCATACCGCAAGAGTTTTTTGGCGCCGGTCTGGCTGACGATGTCCGCGCTGCGGTGAACGCCGCGCTGGCCGAGTACGAGAAGCTGGGTGCCAAGCTGGTCCCTATCAGCCTGCCACGCACCGAGTTGTCGATTCCGGTTTACTACATCATTGCCCCGGCGGAAGCGTCGAGCAATCTGAGCCGCTTTGACGGTGTGAAGTTTGGCCACCGCGCCAAGCAGCACGGCGATCTGGCCGACATGTACAAGAAGACCCGCTCGGAGGGCTTTGGCGAAGAGGTGCAACGCCGCATCATGATCGGCACCTACGTGCTGTCACACGGTTATTACGACGCCTACTACCTGCAGGCGCAAAAGATCCGCCGCATGATTGCCGACGATTTCCAGAACGCCTTCAAGATTTGTGACGTGATTGCCGGCCCGGTGGCCCCCACGGTAGCCTGGAAACTGGGTGAAAAATCGGACGACCCGGTCGCCAATTACCTGGCCGACATCTTCACGCTGCCGGCCTCGTTGGCCGGTCTGCCGGGCATGAGTTTGCCGGTGGGATTCTCCAACACCGCACAAGACAAGGGCATGCCGATTGGCATGCAGTTGATCGGCAATTATTTCAAGGAAGCGCAGTTGTTGAACGCCGCGCATCGCTTCCAGTTGGCGACTGATTTTCACAGTGCCAAGCCCGCAGGATATTGATATGGCCACCATGAACGAACCCATCCTTTTGGACCGCCCGGATGCGCCGCTGGTTGGCGGCTATGAAGTCATCATCGGCTTCGAAACCCACGCCCAGTTGTCCACGCAATCGAAGATCTTTTCACGCGCTTCCACCGCTTTTGGTGCCGAGCCCAACACCCAGGCCTGCGCGGTCGATCTGGCCCTGCCCGGCACGCTGCCGGTGATGAACAAGGGCGCTGTGGAACGCGCCATTCAGTTCGGCTTGGCCGTCAATTCGCACATCGCCGAGAAGAGCGTCTTTGCGCGCAAAAACTACTTCTACCCCGACCTGCCCAAGGGCTACCAGATCAGCCAGTTTGAAATCCCGGTGGTGCAAGGTGGCCATGTGGAATTCTTCCTGAACGAGAAGAAAATGTCGGTGCGCCTGGTGCGCGCGCACCTGGAAGAAGATGCGGGCAAGTCGCTGCATGAAGACTTTATTGGCCAGAGCGGCATCGACCTGAACCGTGCGGGTACGCCGCTGCTGGAAATCGTCACCGAACCCGATATGCGCTCCAGTGCCGAGGCCGTGGCCTACGCCAAGGAACTGCACAAGATCGTGACCTGGATTGGCATTTGCGACGGCAATATGCAGGAAGGCAGTTTCCGCTGCGACGCCAACGTATCGGTACGCAAACCCGGCGGCCCGCTGGGTACGCGCCGCGAGATCAAGAACCTGAACAGCTTCAAGTTCATGCAGCAGGCCATCGACTTTGAGGTGCGTTGGCAAATCGAACAGATCGAGGACGGCCACAAAATCCAGCAGGCCACGGTGCTGTTCAACCCGGACACCGGCGAAACGCGCGCCATGCGCACCAAGGAAGATGCCGCCGACTACCGCTACTTCCCCGACCCGGATCTGCCACCGCTGTGCATTTCGCAAGAATGGATCAGCAAGGTCCGCGGCGAGATGGCCGAGTTGCCGCGCGCCATGGCAACACGCTTTGAGAAAGACTATGCCCTGGGTGAATACGACGCCACACAACTGACCCAAAGCCTGGCACTGTCGGCCTACTTCGAGGCTGTGGCCAAGGCCTGCGGCCAGGCCAAGTTGGCCAGCAACTGGATTACCGGCGAACTGGCGCGCCGACTCAACGCACAGGATCTATCGATTGAGCAATCACCGGTCCGGGCGGAAACGCTAGCCGCACTGATCACCCGCATCAGCGATGGCACGATCTCCAACAACGCCGCACGCCAAGTGATGGATGCATTGTGGGAAGACGACAAGGGCAGCAGCAGCGCCAGCGTCGACGCCATCATCGAAGCCAAAGGCCTGAAACAAATGAATGACAGCGGTGCGCTCGAAGCCATCGTCGACCAAGTCATTGCGGCCAACGCCAAAAACGTGGCTGAGTACAAGGGCGGCAACGAAAAGGCGCTGAATGGTCTGGTCGGCCAGATCATGAAAGCCAGCAAAGGCAAGGCCAACCCGCAGCAAGTGAACGACCTGCTGCGCGCCAAATTGGCTTAAGGCCTATTTGGCGATGGTGGGCCAGAGCTGCCGCAGCCTGGTCAACTCTTCATCAAAACGTCCGTTGACGCGGCGGACTTCATCATCCTGATCGGCGATGAACCGCTTTTGCACCGCCGTGCTTTGGGTGTTCTCTTCCACTTGGCGACGCAGGTACTCGGGCGCCTTTTTGGGGTCCTTTTTGTAGAACTCCATCTCGTCATCCAACTTCCTGCGCTGTGCGGCCAATTCGTTCAAACGCGTCGACGCCGCACTGCTCACGGCGCTGATTTGAGCCAGGGCCTCATTGCGCTCTTTGTCATGCGCGGCGCGGTTGGGATAGCGTGACAGCAGTGCCTTGTCGCGGCGGTGCTCTTCGGCGATGCGGTTGCGCTCCTCGAGCTCCTGCTTTTCCTTGGCCTCTTGTGCGGCGCGCTCGGCGGCGGTAAGGGTGGGGCCAATCTTCTGCTTGACGGTGCCGCTGGGGTTGAGCAGCTTTTGTTCGCGGTCGATGCACTCAGGAATAGGCCGGTCCGAGGTCAGCTTGCGACCCTGCGCATCGACACAGGTGTAAATACCCTGAACCGGCGCATTTTGTGCAGAGACCGCACCCGCCAATCCGACCATTCCCCAGGCCAACCAGACCCCAATCCGCTGATTCATATTCACCCTTATTCGACTCCGTAGCGCTGACGGTATGCAAGCACGCGGGCGTGGTCTTGCGCCGCAGCGGCGTTTCCATCCGACGCCAGATACTGCATCAAATCGCCCAGCTTCGCAATCGCGCAGACCTGTAAACCCAGCTTACCTTGCACGTACTGCACTGCACTATAGGCCACGTCCTGGCCATTTTCAGTGGCCATTTCCTGACGGTCCAGCGCAATGCACACCGCATGCGGCTTGGCTCCAGCGGCTTCGATAATGGCAATTGACTCGCGTGCAGCGGTTCCGGCCGACATTACGTCGTCAACAATCAGCACCCGGCCTTTGAGCGGCGCGCCCACCAGCGTGCCGCCTTCGCCATGGTCTTTGGCCTCTTTGCGGTTGTAGGCGAATGGGACGTTGCGACCCCGCCGCGCGAGTTCCACAGACAACGCAGCACCCAAGGGGATGCCTTTGTAGGCCGGTCCAAAAACCATATCGAATTCGATGCCGCTCTCCAACAGGCGCTGGGCATAAAATTCTGCCAAACGCAGTAGTTTGGCACCGTCGTCAAACAGACCTGCGTTGAAGAAGTACGGGCTCATGCGACCGGCTTTGGTCTTGAACTCACCAAAGCGCAGCACCCCGCACTGCACTGCAAATGCCACAAAAGCCTGGGCCAATGGGTCCGCAACAGCGCCTTGCGCAGGGTCTTGAATCGACATGGGAAATTCCTTGTTTAAGTTAACCAGCCTCAACCTCAACGGCATCCGTTCCGCCACCAGCAAAGGCCTTGAGGCCTGGCTTGCCAAAGCTGCACCTGATTGTATTTGCGTGCAGGAGATCAAAGCCCAGGCGCCAGACCTGGCCGATAAATTTGAAGTGCTCTCCGGCCTGAAGGGCTATTTCCACTTTGCGGAAAAAAAGGGCTACTCAGGTGTGGGGGTCTACACCCGCCTGGAACCCAGCGACGTGGTGGTGGGATACAACTCGCCCGAATTTGATCCGGAAGGCCGCTATGTGGAGCTTCGTTTCGACACGCCCCAGCGCAAGCATTCCATCATCAGCGCGTACTTTCCCAGTGGCTCCTCGGGCGAGGAGCGCCAGGCGGCCAAGTTCCGTTTTCTGGATGAGATGTACCCGTATTTGATGTCGCTCAAGAGTCAGCGCGACTTTATTCTGTGCGGCGACATCAACATCGCACACCAGCAAATTGACCTGAAGAACTGGAAAAGCAACCAGAAGAACTCGGGATTCTTGCCTGAAGAGCGCGCCTGGATGACCAAATTTCTGACCGACGGCGGCATGGTCGATGTGTACCGGCAGTTGGAACCCACCGCCACTGACGACGCCTACACCTGGTGGAGCAACCGCGGCGAAGCCTATGCCAAGAACGTGGGCTGGCGACTGGACTATCACCTGGCAACGCCGGCCCTGGCCGCCGGTGCACGCAGCGTGGAAATCTACAAGGGCGAAAAGTTCTCGGATCACGCGCCCCTGACGATTGGCTACGACTGGGCAAACTCATAAGCTGGCGTACATCACTTGCGCGATAGACACAAAGTTTGCTGTAACGCGTTTGCGAATGTTATTCTCGCTACAAATTCTGATGGAGTATGAATGGGAGCACTGATAGACGCCGTGACGACCTCCGGTCTACTGCTGCCTTTCTTTTGTGCTGACTGGGTGCCGCAGGCATGAGTTCACCAACCCTTGACCGCGTGCTGGACGCCGTGCTGCGGGTCGACGCCAATTTTGATATCCATTTCGTATCCGAACCCGGGCAGCGCTGGCTCAGCCGGTTCATCGGCAATGCGTTACCGAAAAACTTCATCCAGTTGTTGCATCCAGATGATGTCGGTGCATTGCGGCAATCGCTGCAGGCATCACCAGACAGCTTTCACTGCGACGTGCGTCTCATCCACGAAGACACCGAGTGCTGGGTCAATCTTCGCAGCTACCCACTTGCGGCTGTGCGGCAATTTGTGTTCTGCATTTTTGATATTTCAAAATGGAAAACCGATACCACGGCACTTCGGCATGCCGCTGAGCACGATGCCTTAACCGGTTTGCCCAACCGCACCTTGCTGCAGAAGACCGTGGAGCAATGGATCGCCGATGGCAACGAACCGTTTTGCGTCGCTTTGTTGGACCTGGACGGCTTCAAAAAAGTCAACGACAGCTACGGCCACACCATGGGTGACGCGGTTTTGATCGAGACGTCCAGGCGCTTGACCAAGCTGATAGGACCGGGGGATCTCATGGCCCGGCTCGGTGGTGACGAATTTGTGCTGCTGTTCGCGGACAAGCACGCCATGGCAGCAAAAAGCGCACTGAAAAACATCTTGCTGGCCGTGGCACGCCCCTATGACACGGCGCCGCACAACGCCTATCTCGGCGTAAGCATTGGTGTGGCGGAGTACCCGATACACGGCGAAGACTATTCGCTGCTGTTGAAGAATGCAGATACAGCCATGTATTACTCCAAGAATGCGGGCAAAAACCGGGTTACGGTATTTACGCTGACAGAAGAGAACGTGGACTTCTCCATCAAGGCGGCCATTCACAATGGCATTCAGGACGGTGAGTTCTTCATGGAGTACCAGCCTCAGTACGACATGCATCGCAAACTGGTGGGCGCCGAGGCGCTGATGCGCTGGACCAACCGCACCCTGGGCCGCGTCGGCCCGAACCAATTTATCCCGATCGTGGAAGACGCGGGCCTGATGCCTTTTCTGGGCAAATGGGCTTTGCGCTACTCCTGCCATCAGCTCAAGAAATTCCACGCCCTGGAGCCCGACTTTGTGCTTTCCGTCAACGTGTCTCCGGTCCAGTTCGGTGGCGACCATTTTGACGAGGAAGTGCTGGAGGTCATCCGGGAGACCGGCATTGAGCCTTCCAAGTTGATCTTGGAGATCACCGAATCCACGCTCATGAACAGCCAGGAGAAGACCGAGCGCGCCCTGGCCCGTTTGCGCGAAAGTGGCATCCGCTTTTCAATCGATGACTTTGGCACGGGGTTTTCGAGTCTGTCCTACCTCACGCGTTTGCCGGTTTCCAGTATCAAGATCGACAAAGCCTTTGTCACGGCCATGGGTGAGGAACTGTCTGGCATTACCCCGGACAAGAAACTGGTCACAGCCATGATCGATCTGGCGCACAGTATTGAGCTCAAGGTTGTGGCTGAAGGGGTGGAAACCGAAGCCCAGTTTGACTTTCTCAAAGCCGCCGGCTGCAACCTGATTCAAGGTTACCTGTTGGGGCGTCCCATGTCAGCCGATGGCATAGTGCGCCAGTTCGAGGCGGCAGCCGCTTTGGCAGCATGAAGCACAACGTACTGGACAAGTTGCTGCTTGCCATGCAGGGCTCCAAGGGAGTCCCTGCAACGGAACGGACCGTAGCCCAGATACTGGGCGCCCTCGATATTGGTGATGAAGGCAGGCATGACGTTGTGCATCACATCAGTGAAGATTTTTCCCTGACGCAAAGGGTTTTGAAGTTAGCCAATTCAGCCATGTATGCGCCGTTTGGCGCGGGCTCTTCGTCGGTGTCTTCGGCAATGGACGTCTTGGGTGCAGAGGCGGTGTTGCATCTGGTACTGGGGACCGATCTGGTGTCCGATGAACAGGTCCGTCAGGATGAAAACCTGTCACGCACGCTGATGGCTTCAGAATTGGCCCGCAACGCCTGCGCTGATCGCGCCGAAGATGCCTCGGTTGCCACATTGATGTACGAAATCGGACGCCTGATGGCGTCGAAATACCTGACTGCCGAAACCGTGGCCATCAATCGACGCATCGCACAAGGTTCGGATGAGCAGGACGCTGCTGTGGAAGTCATGGGACTGTCCTACCAGGAACTGGGGGTGCAATTGGCCGCGCACTGGAATCTGCCGCCGAGCATCTTGTCGACCATTGACGGAACGGGCGACCCTACTCTTGTCGGCATCGCCCGCTTTTCCAGTCAGGCGTCGTCGCTGATTCACGAAGGCAAATCGGAAGCCGCCAACAACCTGCTGATCAATCTGGATCTGCCCGGCGTCAACAAGATCCACTTGGCAGCGCTCATGGCGCGCAAGGTTGAAGAGGCCAAGCCTTTTCAGTTGGCGCGACAGAACGCATCCGCCGAACACGCATTGACCACTTTGCTGCAAGTGCTCACGCTGGAAAAAAAGAATTCGGTCGAAGAATTGGCAAATGCCATGTTGCCCGAGTTGGCAACTTGCCTGCAGACAGCGCACTGTTTGCTTTTCATGCTGACACGCTCCGGGGAATTCCGCATTCGCAACGCCTATGGCAAAGGCATTGATGAACTCAAGACCAAGCTACGCGTATCGGCGGAGTTCATGCCCACCACATTTCATGCGGCGATCAAAAACAACATTGATATATCCATCGCGGATGTTTCCAAACTGAAGGAAATGTCACTCCCAGAAGGGTATCGCCAGTTGTTGCCTCAGGTCACCAAATTCATCATTCTGCCGATCGCCGGCAGTCGTGTCTCAGGTCTGCTGTATTGCGACTGGGATTCTGACAAGACGCTCAAAACTGCCGAGATGGAGGTGGTGAAAAAGCTTCGCACTTTGTTCGTATCGGTGTTTCCGCAGTAGCCCGTCAAGCGGTTGGCTCGGCCAGACATTTGCGTTTGGTCGCGCTCTTTTCCCTTTTTTTCAAAAATGCTGGTGCATCGACTCTTTACTGCGCATGCGTTAGCGCTTGAAGGGACTGCGCAGGTTCGTCGCTCAGGTCGAGCGCTTGATGCGGCAGCTGAGCCAGGTATTTCGCGATCTTTGTGGCCAGTTGCTGTGAGCTGACGGGTTTGCTTATAAAGTCCACTGCGCCCAGGCTCAGTCCGCGTTGCACTTCCTCATCGTGAACCAGTGTGGTCAGGAAGATGATGGGGATGTGCCGGGCTTTGCGGTTTTTTTTCAACACGTCGCAGACCTCAAAACCATTGAGGTCTGGCATGACCACGTCAAGCAGGATGAGGTCAGGCGCATCATCGGCAAGTGCCAGCTTGATGCCTCGGCTGCCACTGTTGGCGACCTTGACGCGGTAATCCCGGCACAAAAGATTGTTCAAAAGAATGAGATTGCTGGGTGCGTCATCAACAATGAGAATGGTTTTCTTGTCCATACATGGATTCCTAAATGTGGAACGGCTGCACAAACGCCTTGATTCGATTTCTGCGAGCGGCGTGGGCAGCGGAAGCTTTGGCTTTGGCATCCATTGTTTGAGTTATTGACAAAACAGCCGACGCGAAAGTGTCGTCAATGGACAATCCAGTCCATCATCTATGTGAGAAATTACCGCTTTTAGCGAATTTGTCTATATGGGACTAGACGCGCCCCAAAGTGCACTGCAATAATCTACGCCATGCAAACTCTGCGCAACGCCCACCTGATCGCCCGCTACGTGCTGGTGTGGTTTGCGTTGTCCATCGGTGTGGCGATTGCTTCACCCATGGTGAACCCGCAAAGCATGCAACTGGTGTGCTCAGGCACCGGCTCCATGAAGGTCATCAGCGTGGATGCGGCTGGAAAATCCAGCCCGACCGTGCACCACACACTGGACTGCCCGCTGTGTGCCAGTATCAGTGCACCCCCACCTCTGGAAATCGTAGGCTTTAGCGCCGTAGCGCCTCGCACCTATTTGGTTCCAGAACAAGTCACGGGCAGCTTAACGCCCGTAATGGCCACGCCGCCTCCGGCGCGCGGCCCCCCCGCACTCTCCTGATACCGACTTCCGCAAACTGCCGGTAGGCG
>CAIQEX010000288.1 GCA_903870955.1 uncultured beta proteobacterium | reverse complement strand
CCGCCTTAAAGCTCCCCTTATCCCGACGGGGGGTAAGGGGCGGGGGGGATGGGGGAGTAAAAAAGGTGACGCAGTAAAAAAGGTGAGGGAGTAAAAAATGACCTCCGCGCAACTCCAATTGCCCAACCCCCTACTTCACCCAGCAAAACACATCCGCGCCAGAATCAACAAATTCTGGACCAGCCGCCTAAAGCCAACAGACAGCACCACGTTGACACAGCGCAACGTCTACATACTCCCTACTCGCCCCGGCTGGATGCTGGGTGTGACGCTGCTGGTTCTGCTGATCGCCAGCATCAACTACCAACTTAACCTGGGCTATGTGCTGACCTTTCTGTTGGCCGGTTGCGCGGTGGTGGGCATGCATGTGTGCCATGGCACGCTGCGCGGACTGACGCTGCATCTCGCCGCCCCCGAACCCACCTTTGCCGGGGCTGCGGCCACCGTTGCGGTGCATTTGCACAGCCTGCGGAAGTCACCCCGCTATGGCATCGGCCTGGCCGTTTTGGGGAGCCAGCAATGGAGCTGGACCGACGTCGATTCCCAAGGCAGCGCCAAGGTGCACATCAACGTCCGCCCGGAGCGTCGCGGCTTGCAGGAGCTACCCGCACTGACAGCCGAAACGCATTTCCCGCTGGGTACCTTCCGGGTCTGGACCGTGTGGCGTCCGGCCGCCCGTGTCCTGGTCTACCCCGCGCCCGAAGCCCATCCTCCGCCTTTGCCTGCCGGTGAACCCAGCGCCGGTGGTGCCCAAACCGCCCAACGCCATAGCAGCGGTGAGTTTGACGGCGTGCGCAGCTACCGCCGTGGCGACCCCTTGAAAATGGTGGTGTGGAAGAAGGTCGCCAAGGCGGATCAGTTGGTGAGCCGGGACACCCAGCAGGCGCAACGCTTCGAGCTGTGGCTGGACCTGGCGCAGGTCGGACACTTTGCCGCCGGAGCCACCTCGCTCGACCACAAGTTGTCGCGCCTGTGTGCCTGGGTTCTGCTGGCTGAACGCATGAACCTGCGTTATGGCCTGCGTCTACCGAGCCTTGAAATTTCACCCAGCAGCGGCGATGCGCACCAGCGCGCCTGCCTGACGGCTTTGGCCTTGTATTGAGGACAGCAAAGCCATGAATCTGCTGCTCCGCCTCAGACACTTGCCACGTGATGCCCGCGACACACTATTTTTACTGGCGGTTATTGCCTGGATCGTGCTGCCGCAAATCGACCACTTACCCATGTGGTGCAGCGGCGCTACAGGTCTTGTTTTAATCTGGCGCGGCTGGATTGCACTCAAGGGGAAAAGCCTGCCTTCGCGCTGGTGGCTATTGCTGTTGCTCGTACTGGCATCGGGCGCCACGTATTACAGCCACCGCACCTTGATGGGTCGAGACGCCGGGGTAACGTTCATCGTCGTCCTGCTGGCCCTCAAGACACTGGAAATGCGGGCCCGTCGCGATGCCTTTGTGGTGTTTTTTCTGGGCTTTTTTGCCCTGCTGTCGAACTTCTTCTTTTCGCAAAGTCTGTTGACTGCCGCTGCCATGGTGATTGGATTGCTGGGGCTTTTAACTGCCCTGGTGAACCAGCACATGCCGGTCGGTCGGCCACCCTTGCTGCTGGCGGCCCGCACGGCGGGCTGGATGGCGCTGCTTGGAGCACCCATCATGGTGGTGCTGTTTGTGCTGTTTCCCCGCGTGGCTCCGCTCTGGGGTATGCCGGGCGATGCCATGGGCGGGCGCTCCGGGCTCTCAAACAACATGCAGGTTGGCAACATTGCCAGCCTGGCACTCGACAGCAGTGTTGCCATGCGCCTGCGCTTTGAGGGCGAGGCCCCGGCCCAACGCGATCTCTATTTCCGCGGACCTGTACTCACCACTTTCGATGGCCGCGAGTGGAGGCCCCTGCGCTCCACGCTATCCAGCCGTATGCAGTTGGACAGCAATTTACAAGTTAGCGGAGCCCCGGTGCGCTACGAGCTGACGCTGGAGGGCAACAACTTTCCGTGGTTACCGCTGCTCGATGCAACCGTCGATGCACCCGCACTGCCGGGTTACAACGCCACCATGCGGTCCGATTTGCAATGGGCCACAGACCGTCCGATTGGCGAGTTGGTGCGCTTCAAAGTACAAAGCTATACCCGCTTCCGGCATGGTCCACTGAAGATTGAGCCGGGCTTGACCGACAGCGTTGCCCTGCCCGCCGGATTCAACCCCAGAACACAGCAACTGGCCTTGGATTTGCGAAGCGACCCGCGCTATAGCCAGGCCGACCCGGCAACGTTGATCCGTGCCGTCATGGAAATGCTGCGTACCGGCGGCTACCGCTACACGCTCGACCCCGGTATCTTCGGAAGCCACACGGCGGACGAATTCTGGTTTGACCGCAAGCAAGGTTTTTGCGAACACATCGCCTCCAGCTTTGTGCTTCTGATGCGTGCGCTGCATATCCCCGCGCGTGTCGTCACCGGTTATCAGGGGGGCGAGCTAAACCCATTGGATGGCTTCTGGACGGTACGCCAGAGTGACGCCCATGCCTGGGCCGAGGTCTGGTTGCAAGACCAGGGTTGGGTTCGGGTCGATCCGACATCGGCTGTTGCGCCCGCACGCACCGGCTCGCTGCAACGCCTGTTGCCACCGCGTAGCGCCATTGCCCAGGCCTTGAGCAACATCAGCCCGGGCTTTGAAATCAACCTGCGCGCCTTGTGGGAGGCCACCAATAACCGCTGGAACCAATGGGTGTTGAATTATTCGCAGGCCAGACAGCTCAACCTTCTGCGCAACGTCGGGTTCAGTTCACCGAGTTGGGAGGACTTGAGCACGCTGCTGATCGGTGTCATCGTGGGGGTCAGCTTGTTGGGCGCGGCCTGGATCCAATGGGAACGCATGCGCCAGGACCCCTGGCTGCGTTTGCTGCATGGGGCGCGGCGCAACTTGCAAAAAGCCGGATGGGTGGTTAGCCCGGAGTCGCCGCCCCGGCAACTGGCCGCAGCCCTTCAGGCCCATGCGAGCAACAGCGACAGGGGTGACAGCAATGCATCAGACTTCGCCAGCAAGGCCGAGTTGGAACAGATTCAAGACTGGCTGCTGCGCCTCGAAGCCTGGCGCTATGCGCGTAGCACTGCGTCAGCATCGGAAGCCCGCGCCGCCATGGGTACACTGCGACGGCAATTCCGGCAAATCCATTGGCCACCGTACCCGAACCCTCAACGCCCAAACACGTGAACATTTTTCAAAAAACAATCACCGCGGTGCTGCTCGCCACCTGTGCACTGCAAGCCGGAGCGGCGGTTAAAAAGCCCGCGCACAAAGTCAAGTTATCCAAGGTACATAAAGAGGCTGCCAATCCCTCCAAGGCTGCAGGCCCGGCCTATGCCGCTCGGGCGGATGTCATGCAGCAAGCCGACGCGATTGCGGCGCGGCTCACGCTGGACCCCAGCTGGGTGCGCCACGCCATTGGTGAGGCCCATTTCATGCCCGGCATTGCCAAAGCCATCTTGCCGCCGCCGGTGGGCGTGCCAAAGAACTGGGCGGCTTACCAGGGCCGCTTTGTAGAGCCCGTGCGCATCAAGGCTGGAGCCCAATTCTGGCTGGCCAATCGCGAAACCTTGCAACGTGCGGAGGACGAAACTGGCGTGCCCGCCCGCATCATCGTGGGCATCATCGGAGTGGAAACTCTTTATGGCCGCAACACCGGCAGCTTCCGCATCATCGATGCGCTTAGCACCCTGAGCTTTGACTTTCCCGCCAGCCACCCCAAGGCTGAGGCACGCACCGCCTTCTTCCGCGAGGAGCTGGAAGCTTATCTGGCTTTGACGGCACGCACCCACACCGACCCATTGGCGCTGCGCGGCAGCTATGCGGGGGCCATGGGCTGGCCGCAATTTATGCCCTCGAGCTGGGTCAAATACGCCATCGACTTTGATGGCGACGGACGCATTGATCTGTTCAACAGCCCGGCCGACGTCATCGGCTCCGTGGCCAACTATTTCAAGGCCTTTGGCTGGAAGCCCGGCATGCCGACCCACTACCCGGTGCGCTTGGACAGTGCACTTTTTGACAAGGCCGCCCTGCTGATTCCCGATATCCTGCCAACATTTAGCGTGGCTGAATTGGCTGCCAAGGGCGTTCTGCTGGATGCGCCGGAGCCTCAACCCGTTGGCCCGCTGGCCCTGATTGAATTGCAAAATGGCGAAGACGCGCCGCAGTATGTAGCGGGCACGGAAAACTTTTACACCATTACCCGCTACAACTGGAGCAGCTACTACGCCATGGCGGTGATTGAGCTGGGGCAAGCCGTGGCAGATGCCTTGGAACCTGCGGCCCAGGGTGCTTCGCCCATGACAAAATAAACCATGGCCACCACACCCGAAACACCGGAAAAGATGACGCTGGACCGCTCGGACGGCAGCGCCACCATCGATCTTTACCGGGCGGCTTTGGGTCCCGTGCGTGCCGACTATTACCTCAAGGCATTTACCCGATTTGATGCGGCGGGCACAAGTGGCCCGAGCTGGAATTGGGCTGCCGCACTGCTCAGCCTGAACTGGATGCTTTATCGCAAGCTGTGGACTCTGGCGCTGGCCTATCTCGGTGCGCTTATGGCCGCAATACTGCTCATTCTTGGCATCGGCAAACTGATATTCCAATTGTCTGAGGAAACGCAATGGATGCTCACACTGCTGGGCCTGGTTCTGGCCATTGCACTTCCTGGCACCTATGGCAACGCCTGGTTGTACGCAGCCTGCAACCGGAAAATGCAACGCGCACTGGAAACCAGCGAGACCCTGGAAGATGCCTGCGCCTTGCTGTCACGCGGGGCCGGTGGAGTCAAACGCATGGTGTCACTGGCGGGGCTCAATGCCTCCCTGGCGCTGATCGTGGCCGCCTTGGCGCTATCGTGGCCGCAACCTGGCGACTCGCTCTTGCACGCAGGGACAGCACCCGCAGCACAGCCCAAAATCGAAATGCCCTCGCAAAGTGCATCCGCCGTGGCGGTACCCAGCCAACCCGCTGCAAGCCAGAGTTCGCAAGCCTCCGCAGTGCAGACCGCTGCTGCATCCGCGCCCTCCACGCCACAAGCGGTGGCCAGCATCAAACCGGACAGTCAGAGCCCTGATAAGGGCAACAACCAGAGCATGGTGCAAGAGGGTGCGGCAGCGGCAGCGGCGCTTGCACAACCCGTACCCGCAGCGGCGGTCAGTGCGCCTGAACCGGCAGCAACTACCGCGCCCGCCGCCACAACGCACGTCGAAAAGCCAGCCAAAACGAAGAAATCGGTGCCGCCTGCGTCCGTACAGAAAGAAGAAAAAGTCGGGGCCAGTAGCACTGCAAGCAAAACCGCCAATCCAAGCAAAGCGGAACGTCTTGCCAAGGCTAAAGCTGACAAGGCTGACAAGGCAGAAAAAGCCGCCAAAGCCGCTACCAAGGCGGCAGAAAAGTCTCTGGCCGAGAACATTGCGGCGACCGCCAATGCCCAAGGATCAGACAAATATCTCATCAACGTGGGTCTGTTTGCAGACGACAACAATGCCCACAATGCCTTTGTCAAATTGCAGGATGCCGGGCTTCCGGCGCTGTCTCAGGAAATCAAATCCAGCAAGGGAAAGCGCACGCGTGTGCGTGTGGGTCCGTTTGAAACCCAGGCGGAGGCCGACCGTGCAGCGGAACGTATCCGCGCATTGCAACTTGACGCGGTCGTCTTCAAGCAATAGCAGCGCCCACTCAGGCGACTGAGACACTTTCGAATATCGGATACAGGGTGTCGACCCAGGACTCGACTTCCTCCATCGCCACATTGATCTGCGCCAGGCAGGCTTCACCTTGCTGCTCCCACTCACGTAGGCGCAGCAAACCCTCATGCCGCGCCACCAGGTATTCAGCCACCAACCCCATGGCGACCAGGTTGCGCACGTCGGCAGGATAGTGGCTGTCCGCCAAAATTGTGAAGTCGTGGTGCAGACGCACGGCCGCCACCGTCACCGGCGGCAGACGCCAGGTCTTGGCGACGATGGCACCCACCACCGCATGGTCAGTTTTGTGTGCCGCGTTTTCGGTTTGGGTAAAGGAACGATCCTGCCGCGCCAGCGCTTCGGCCAACGTCCCGGAATAGCCCTTCACGCCGAGCAACATGATGAGTATGCCCACATGGCAAAACAAGCCGCAGGTGTGCGCAATATCCGCATCCACGCCATAGAGTTGCTTGGCAATGAAACCCATGGCCAGGGCGCGCCGTGTGGAAGTTTCCCAAAAATGCGCGATCAACGGCGAATTGATCGGGATCGCATTGCGTGTCAGGAAACCGGTCAGGATGCCGATGGTCGGCCCGACACCCAGCATGGAAACCGCCTGCGCAACGGTTGAGGCCGGGCGCGAACGCGCATACAGAGGGCTATTGACGGTGCGCAGCAACGAGGCCGCCATGGCCACATCACTGGAGGCAATGCGCGCAATTTCACCAGGATCCGGGTCGGCCAGAGCGACCTCCTTGCGCAGAGCGGTCAGCAACTCCGGACACGGCGGAATGATGATGTCACGCACCGCACCCGAATTTTTGGCTTGTTCTAACTCGCGATCAATATCAGCAATACCCATTCATTCCCCCTACTCCGCATTATCCGGGCTTTGTTTGACAGTCAGCAACCTCGACCGCGCGAAGTTTTGGCTGCGGAGGCAATCCCCGCACAAGCCAAAAAGTCCGCCCACCAAATTCATGGCGGCCGGGCTGCATGTCATCTTTGGTTGAGGCGCGTCAAGCTTCAATTTGATTTTTCCATGCAACATACCTTCGTCGCCACCCCATGGTAGCGCGGCAATTGGAGCGACCGCCATGATCAAACTTCATTCCTTTTCTGTCTCGCGACGGCTGGCCTTGCTGACCGGCATCAGCTTGATCGGCATCAGCTTACTGGTCGCACTGCTTTTGGTATCCGAGCGCACCCTCATCATGCAGGAGCGCCAACTCGGTGTGCAGCAAGGCGTGGAAAGTGCGCATAGCCTGATAGCGCACTTTCATGCGCAAGTGGCTGCTGGAAAGATGACCGATGAGGTCGCGAAAGAAGCCGCCAAGTCCGCTGTCAAGTCCCTGCGTTACAGCGGCTCGGAGTACTTCTGGATCAACGACATGCATCCGACCATGGTGATGCACCCGATCAAGCCTGAGTTGGACGGGAAAGACCTCACGGAAAACAAGGACCCCGCGGGCACGCACCTGTTTGTCGAATTCGTCCGCACCGTCAAGGCCAACGGCAGCGGCTTTGTCTGGTACCTGTGGCCCAAACCCGGTAGCGACGCTCCGGTTCAAAAAGTGTCCTTTGTCAAAGGCTTTGAGCCTTGGGGTTGGGTTATCGGTTCCGGTGTCTACGTCGACAATGTCGACGCGGTGGCGTACCGGCGCATGGGCCTGGCAGGGCTCAGTACCGTGGTATTGGCCCTGGCGCTAATTGCCGTCAGCATCTTGATCACCCGCAGCGTGTTGGATCAACTCGGTGCCGAACCGGTGGTCGCCGCAGCACTGACGCATCGCATGGCGCAAGGTGATCTGGCGGTCAAGATTGAATTGAGACCCGGCGATTCCAGCAGCCTGCTGTACTCGATTCGGGAAATGCGTGACGGCTTTGCCAGTCTGGTAAGCGATGTGCGTGACGGCTCATTGGGAGTCGCACAAGCCAGCGCCGAGATTGCGCAGGGAGACATGGACCTGTCTGCACGGACCGAACACCAGGCCAGCGCGCTGGAACAGACCTCGGCCAGCATGCAGGAACTCAACTCCACGGTGCACCACAATGCGGACTCGGCGCGGCAAGCCAACCAATTGGCCCTCAACGCCTCGGCGGTAGCGGTCAAAGGAGGTGCGGTGGTCAGTCAGGTGGTGGACACCATGCACGGTATCAATGAATCGTCTCGCCGCATTTCCGACATCATCAGCGTGATTGACGGCATTGCCTTTCAGACCAACATTCTGGCGCTCAATGCAGCCGTGGAGGCGGCCAGAGCCGGTGAGCAAGGTCGCGGGTTTGCGGTCGTAGCCACCGAGGTGCGCTCGCTGGCCGGACGCAGTGCCGCTGCGGCGCGCGAAATTAAGACTTTGATCAGCGCCAGCGTAGAGCGTGTGGATGCCGGAACATCCCTGGTGAACCAGGCCGGGGCCACCATGGACGAGGTGGTGACTTCGATTAAACGGGTCACCGATATCATGGCGGAAATCACAACGGCGAGTAACGAACAAGCCCTGGGTGTCGCGCAAGTGGGCGAGGCGGTCTCCACCCTGGACCAGGCGACGCAACAAAATGCCGCTCTGGTAGAGGAAATGGCCAGCGCGGCTGCGCAACTCAAGGGCCTGGCCGATTCCCTGGTGAACACGGTATCGGTATTCACCTTGGCAAACTAGGAGGCTGCACGTTCGGCCGGACCGAAGTCCCGCCGAACGGCCATCAGGCGGCGACCAGGTACTCGCGGCTGATGTGGGCACCCAGATCGTTGACCCGATCCAGAAACTGCGTCAGGTAGGCATGCAGGCCGGTGGCCAGGATTTCGTCAATGCGGCCGTACTTCAACTCTGCGCGCAGTTTGCCGGCGCGGCGCAGCGTTTCGCTGTCCGGGTTACTCGACACCAAGGCCAGGTTGTTCACCACCTCATTCAGGCTCGCGTGCAGGGAGCGAGGCATGTCCGGACGCAAGATCAGCAGTTCCGCAACGCGCTCGGGGCGAATCACGTCGCGGTACACCTTGCGATACACCTCAAAGGCCGAGACGCTGCGCAGGATGGCGCTCCAGTGGTAGAAGTCGTACTCCTGATCTCGCTCATTGGCGGCGCCGTAAAAGTCGCTTTGCACGGCGTGAAACTTCACATCCACCAAACGGGCCGTGTTGTCGGCGCGCTCCAGAAAGGTGCCCAAACGCATGAAGTGCAAGGCCTCGTCCATCAGCATGGTGCCGACCGTCACGCCGCGCGAGAGGTGCGAGCGGAACTTCACCCATTCAAAGAACTGTGAAGGGTCGGCATCGAACTCGCTGCTCTTGATCATGCGCTTCACTTCGAGCCAGGTCTGGTTCTGCGTTTCCCAGACTTCGGTGGTTAGCGCACCACGCACCGCACGGGCATTTTCACGGGCGGCACCCAGGCAGGAGACGATGGAAGACGGATTGCTCTCGTCCTTGACCATAAAGTCCATGACTTCGCGGGCGTTCACGGTGGCGTATTGCTTGGTGTAGGCAGCAGTCAATTCGCTGATGCTCAGCAGGCCCTGCCAGCCCATCTGGGCCACAGCGTCAGACTGCGGCAGCAGCGAGGTCTGGTAGTTCACATCCAGCATGCGCGCGGTGTTTTCGGCCCGCTCGGTATAGCGGGACATCCAGAAAAGGTGGTCTGCGGTACGTGACAGCATTTTTTTAGTTCTCCAAAATCCAGGTCTCTTTGGTGCCGCCGCCCTGGCTGCTATTCACCACTAAGGAGCCTTCTTTCAAGGCCACACGGGTCAGGCCACCGGGCACCATTTGCACGGTCTTGCCGGACAGCACGTAGGGGCGCAGGTCGATGTGGCGCGGTGCGATGCCGCTCTCCACAAACGTGGGGCAACTCGACAAACTCAGCGTGGGCTGCGCGATGTAGCCGCTGGGGTTGGCCAACACCGCTTTGCGGAAGTCTTCAATCTCGGCGGTGGTCGATGCAGGTCCAACCAGCATGCCGTAACCGCCCGCGCCGTGCACCTCTTTGACCACCAGATCCTTCAGGTTGGCCATGGTGTAGGCCAGGTCGTCCTTGTTGCGGCACATGTAGGTGGGCACGTTGTTCAGGATGGGCTTTTCGCCCAGATAGAACTCGATCATTTTGGGCACGTAGGGATAGATCGACTTGTCGTCGGCAATGCCGGTGCCCACCGCGTTGCAAATGGTCACGTGGCCCGAGCGATAGGCGTCTATCAGCCCCGCGCAGCCCAGGGTCGAAGTGGGGCGGAAAACGCTAGGGTCGAGGAAGTCGTCATCCACGCGGCGGTAAATCACATCCACCCGACGCGGACCGCGTGTGGTGCGCATGTAGACGAACTTGTCTTTCACGAACAGATCCTGGCCTTCGACCAGTTCCACACCCATTTGCTGGGCCAGGAAAGCGTGCTCGAAATAGGCGCTGTTGTACATGCCAGGCGTCAGCACCACCACCGTGGGTTCGGCCGTGGTTTCGGGGCTGCTGGCGCGCAGCGTCTCAAGCAACAAGTCAGGGTAATGGGCAACTGGGGCAACCCGGTGTGCACTGAACAAATCGGGGAACAACCGCATCATCATCTTGCGGTCTTCCAGCATGTAGGAGACGCCGCTGGGCACACGCAAGTTGTCTTCCAGCACGTAGTACTCGCCATTGCCCTTGGCATCGGGAGCGCGCACGATGTCGACGCCAGAAATGTGCGAGTAAATGTTATGGGGCACATCGACCCCGACCATCTCGGGACGGAACTGTGCGTTGTCTTCAATCTGGTCGCGCGGAATCAAGCCCGCCTTGAGAATTTCCTGATCATGGTAGATGTCGTGGATAAAGCGGTTCAGCGCGCTGACGCGCTGCACCAGGCCTTTTTCCATACTGCCCCACTCGTTCGCCGGAATGATGCGCGGAATCAGGTCAAAGGGAATCAAACGTTCGGTGCCCGCTCCGCTCTCGTCCTTTTCGCCGTACACCGCAAAGGTGATACCGACGCGGCGGAAGATCATTTCTGCTTCCTCGCGCCGCTTGGCCATCATGTCGCCCGGTTGTCTGGCCAACCATTCGTCATAAATTTTGTAATGGTCACGAATCTGTTCGCCCTTGGAGAAGAACTCGTAGGGCAGCTTGGTGTACATCTCGTCAAATTTCTGCATAAATCCTCTTGAACTCAATCTCTATCAATCAACTAAGCAAGCTTCGCACCAGCATACTAAAGCTTTCGCACGCACTGTTATGGAACATGGTGACTCCAATAGTGCATCTCCTCTGATCGAACGCAAGCCGTCGGCTCGGAACTGCCCGAGCGCCAGGTCATTGCACCGCAATGGGGCGAGTCATGCACCACAATGCCGCGATCCCGATAGCGCTGCATCACCGAGAGCACAGGATGCCCGTAGCGATTGCGGTAACCCGACTGCACCCAGGCCTCACGCGGTTGTACGGCGTCCAGAAAAACTTCACTGCTGGAAGTCTTGCTGCCGTGGTGGGGAACCAGTAATACATCGGCCCGGATCGGTGCGCCGGATGCCACCAAGCGCTCCTCCTGTGGCCGTTCGATATCGCCCACCAGCAGCGCCACCTGCGGGTTTGGCCCGGTGCTTTGAATACGCAGCACGCAGGACAACGCATTCGGCATGGGGTGGGTGTCGTAATCGGCCAGTTGCGGATGAAGAATTTCAAATTGAACACCATCCCACTCCCAACGCTGCGCCGCGACACAGTGCTTGGCCCGGCGCAGACCCTGCAGGCGATCGTCATCGGATATCGAACTCAACAATTCAGCCTGGGGTTGCATGGCCAGCACGGCGGGCGCGCCGCCCACATGGTCGGTATCGCGGTGACTCAGCAACAGCATGTCCAGCCGGGTATGCAAGCGCTGTAGAAGCGGTAGCAAGACCCGGTGTCCGGCATCACTTTCCAGGCTGTAGCGGGGACCGGCGTCGTACAGCAAGGCATGCGAGGCGGTGCGCACCAGCACCGCATTGCCCTGCCCGATATCGGCCGCCAGCAGTTCAAACTCGTGCTCGGGTGGCAACGGCGCCTGCCACAGCAACACGGGCAGCAACAAGGGCAGGCCCAGCCCGCGCAGGGTATACGGCAAGCGTGCCACCAGCAGCACACCGCCCAGCACGCCGGCCGCAGCCAGCCACCAAGGGGCTGTTGCCAGCGTCAACGTGGCCCAGGGCAGCGCGGCAAGCCATTGCAGCAACACCAGCAAGGCCGCAATCGCCCAGCCTGCAAGATCCCATAGCTGCGGCAAAAGAACGCCCAGCATGGCGAGGGGCGTGATCACCAGCGTGACCCAGGGCACTGCCACGGCATTGGCCAGCAATCCGACAACCGAGACTTGCCCAAACAACAGCAGTGTCAAGGGCGCCAGAGCCACGGTCACCACCCACTGCTCGCGCAGCATGGCGCCCAGGCGATGCGCCATATTGCGTGCCCTGCCGGCATCGCCTTCCAGTGGCGCCACACCGGCATCGGTTGCAAACAATACGCCAACGGCCACAAAGCTCAGCCAGAAACCCGCTTGCAGCAAGGCCCAGGGATCCACCGCAACGACCAGTGCACAGGCCAGCATCCAGACCTGTGGCCAGGGCCAGCGCGCGCCCGAAAGGCGCAGCAGTGCCACGCTGGCCAGCATCACACAGGTGCGTTGCGCGGGTATCCCCCAGCCCGAGAACAGCGAATAGGCGGTTGCCAGCAACACGCCACCGATCAGCGCTGCGTCCACGGCGGGCAGGAGCAAACACAAACGCGCCGAACGCCGCCATAGGCGCCCCAGCAGCCATGCAGCGCCCCAGGCGAACATGGTGATGTGCAAACCCGAAATGCTGACCAAGTGGGCAATGCCGGTGGCACGAAACACGTCCCAATCGACGTGGTCAATGGCGTTCTGGTCACCCACCACCAGTGCCGCAATCAAACCTGCAACCTGGCGTACTTCGACATGGGCGTAGATGCGATCCCGCACGCCTTGCCGCGCCAGCGCGACCGGGTGGGTCCAGTACTGCCCCAGTCGTTGCGGCTCGGGGTCGGCACTGCCCGCGCGTACGTAAGCTGTGCTTTGCACGCCACGCTCCCACAACCAAAGTTCGTAGTCAAAACCATAGGGATTGCGGCTGCCATGGGGCGCCTTGATGCGCACGGTCATGCGCCAGCGCTCCCCCGCACGCACGTCACCGGGCTGGCGCTGCAGAGCCACTGACTCGCTCCCCAAGGAGTAGCCGCCGGCATACCAGCCCACATCCATGCGGGATGGCACCTGCACGGCCAATCCATCCAAAGTCGACTCGTCAACGTCCAACGTAAAGCGCAAGCCAGCCTCGTTGCGCTGCGGCATGTCGGTCACAACGCCCATCACAACCACGTCGCGTCCCTCCAAAATCGGCTCCAATGCCTGCCGTTCGTAAGCCGTACTGCGTATCCCGGTGATTGCAAAACCCAAGCCCACCGCCGCGACGCACCAGAACAT
>CAIQEX010000287.1 GCA_903870955.1 uncultured beta proteobacterium | reverse complement strand
GTTGTCGTATTCCAAGTGAGCGGGAAGCCTTCACAATCGGCTTCCCTTCTGGAGAATCCCATGCCTACTGTGTACGACTTTGATGCGCTGCAAATTGACGGCAAGAACGTCAAACTTGAAAACTTCCGGGGGCAGGTGCTGCTGATCGTCAACACAGCCAGTGCCTGCGGCTTCACGCCACAGTTCGCCGGGCTGGAATCTCTACACCAGCGGTACGAAAAAAAGGGCCTGGCGGTACTGGGTTTTCCTTGCAACCAATTTGGCGCCCAGGACAGTGGCAGCAATGCGGAAATCGCGGACTTTTGCCAGATGAACTACGGTGTCACGTTTCCCATGATGGCCAAGATCGAGGTCAACGGCAGTGCGGCACACCCGCTGTACCAGTGGCTGAGCAAAGAAGCACCGGGGCTGCTGGGAAGCAAGTCGATCAAGTGGAATTTCACGAAGTTTCTGGTCGGCAAAGACGGCGCGGTTCTCAAACGCTACGCGCCCACCGATGCGCCAGAAAGTCTGGCCCAGGACATCGAAAAAGCCCTGGCCGCCTGAACCTGAACTTATTCGGTGCCGAACTTGGTTTCGAACTTGATGCCGATTTTTTGCAGCAACGGCGTCGGCAACAAGCCTCCCGCGCAGACGATGACGGCGTCGTTCTTGTACGTCTGCTTTTGACCTTCGGCTTCGATAAGCACCTCGGTCTCAAAGATTTCTTTGACCCCGGAATTGAGCATCACCTTGATGCGACCAGCCTTTTCGCCTTGTTCCAGCAGCGTACGATTTTTCTGCTTGACGCGGGAGAATGCCGCGCTGCGATACGACAGGATGACATGCGTGTCCGGTTGCTCTGAAATGGCGATGGCGGCTTCCAACGCGCTGTCTCCGCCTCCCACCACCAACACCGATTGCCCCTTGTACTGCTCGGGGTCGATCAGGCGATAAACCACCTTGTGGGTTTCTTCCCCCGGTACATCGAGCTTGCGCGGCGTGCCACGGCGACCCATGGTCAACAGCACACTTTTCGTGACATAGCCACCTTTGTTGGTCTTGACGACAAAACCATCATCGGTCTTTTCAATCGCTTCCATGCGCTCGCGAAAGCCAATTTGCAGGCCGGTCTTTTCGACCACGCCATTCCAGAATTCCAGCAATTTTTCTTTTTGTACTTCACCAAACTTGACCGTGCCAATGATGTCCAGCACCACAGGCGCGGTCATGGCAATCTTCTGGCGGGGATAGTGGTACACCGCGCCACCGAGTGAGTCTTCCTGCTCGATGAGCTTGTACTTGAGCTTGTGGTGGATGGAGGACAGACCGGCCGACAAACCGGCTGGGCCACAGCCGACAATCACCACATCGAATTCGGCCGAACCACTGCCCCGCTTGCGCACCGAATTGATGGCCTGACGTCCCTGCTCTGCGGCCTTGCGGATCAAGCCCATGCCGCCGAGTTCGCCGGCGATGAAGATTCCCGGCACATTGGTTTCAAAATCGACGCTGATGTTGGGAATATCGATGCCGCGCTTTTCAGTCCCGAAGACCAGCTTGATCGCATCAAACGGACATGCGGCAAGACAGGCACCGTGACCAATGCAATGCGCCGCGTTGATCAACACACCCTTGCCGTCAACAATGCCAATGGCGCCTTCGGGGCAGACCGTGGTGCAGGAGCCAGAACCGATGCAGCGCACCGGATCAAAAATCGGATGCAGCGAGGGTGGCTCGGCCAAACCACTCTGAATCGACTCTTGCAGCAGCGACTTGTCAATCTCAACTTTCTTTACATGCCGCCTCGAGTACAGCACGATGATTGCGAGAATGATCGCGGCGTATAGGTAAAGATAGTTCATGGCTCCCTCAAACAATGCAACGGGTCAGACTAGGGTTTGACCGCTTCCTTGATCTCGATCTTCAGGCCACTGGCTCCGACACTGACCGGTGCTGACTGGCCCGCCAGATCGCCCGGCTGCGGCATGGCGTTGCCACTCTTGCTAACCCGCGCACCCACAATGACCTTGCTTGCCGTGGACAACGCGCTGGCTGGCGACATGGCCATGCTGTCGTTCAGTGTAAAGCTGATTGGCAGATCTTTCACCTGCTTGCGCATGATAGCCAGCGGCATGCGCGAGCCTTCGGCCGCACGTGCGAACACAAACACCGTGTCATCCGGCTGTGCCTGCTTGGCCAAAGAGGCGGCCAACGTCACGGTGCCACTGACCGTGGCGTTGCTGGCTGCGGCGGGTGATGCGGCGTTGGGTGAAGCAGCGCCGGCTTTTGGCGCGGCATCCAGGGGTTTGGCAGCGGGCGGCAGGCCTGCCAAATTGCGGGCTTCTGCAATGGCAGGCTCAACCTGGGTCGCAAAGACATTGCCCGGTGGGCCGACTTGCACCAGTTTTTCCCAGAAGGTGATGGCGCTGGTGTAGTCTTTCTTGTTGAAGGCATAGGTTCCCGCAAGGTAAAGCGCCTTCAGATTTTTGGGATCCAGGTGCAGCGCCCGGTCCACCAGCTTCATGGGCTCGCCTTCCAGATTGCTGTTGTTGTTCACCGCCAGCGAATCGGCATAGTCGGCCAGCAATGTGGGGTCATCCTTGCGCAGGTTGGAGGCCTTTTCATACGCTTTGAGGGCATCGGCGTGACGTCCCAGTACGCTATAGGAGCGTGCCAGCATCGACCAGCCTTCCACGTCGTCCGGCTTTTCCTTGAGGCGCTGAGCCAGCTTGTCGGTCATGGCTGCGATCTGGTCGGCGCCGGTTGCGTGCGGGGCGGGTTTGCCATCGGCGGAAAGCATTTGTGGCTGCTCGGCCTCGCCTTGGGCTTGCGCCGGCGGCCTGCCAATTAAGAAATATCCAGCGGCTGCAATCGCCACCACACCGACTGCCAGACCGCCCAGCAAAAGACCCGAAGGCTTGGCCGCAG
>CAIQEX010000286.1 GCA_903870955.1 uncultured beta proteobacterium | reverse complement strand
TGGAATAAAAACCGCGATTAACGATGAGGAAATCGAAATGATGGTGAAGCCGACCTCGCGTGCGCCCCGCAATGCCGCTTGAAAGGGATCTTCGCCGTTCTCAACGTGGCGAATGATGTTTTCCAGCACCACAATGGCATCGTCAACCACCAGCCCCACAGCCAGAGTCAATCCGAGCAGGGAAATATTGTCCAGGCTGTATGACAAGCCCCAAAGCAGGGCGACGGCACCAACCAGCGATACCGGCAACGAAAGCGTCGGAATCACCGTGGCTACAAAACGCCGCAGAAACAGGAAGATGACCAATACCACCAAGGCGATAGTTCCCATCAAAGTCAACGTCACGTCATGCAGGGCTTCGCGAACAGAAACTGAACGGTCATTGATGGGAGTCAGCGAGACGGATTGAGGCATCTGTGCCTGCAAAGCCGGCAGGGTTGCACGTATGGCGTCCACAACGCGTACCGTGTTGGCACCGGGTTGGCGAAGAATGGCCAAAGTGATGGAGTTTTCGCCGTTGAAAGTGGCCTGGCTTTTGAATGTTTCTACGCTGTCTTCTACAGTTGCCACATCCTTCAGACGCACCGGGTTGCCAGAGCGCATGGCCACAATCAGCTTTGAAAAACCTTCGGCGTTCTGAAGTTGCCTGTTGGCTTGCAACACCAGGGTTTGCTTGGGCCCTTCCAATGTGCCGACCGGGGTATTCACGTTGGCACCTCTCAACGCCGCGCTCAATTCGTCCAGGCCCAAGTTGGCAGCCACCAGCGCTTCCGGTTTTACGCGTACGCGAATGGCATAGCGCTTGGAACCGAATACGTTGACCTGCGCCACACCATCCAGAATCGACAGGGTGGGGGAAATCAGATGTTCCGCATAGTCCTGTAAATCGGAAGGCGCGAGCGACGGCGAGCGCATCGAAATCAACAGCACGGGCGCATCGGCAGGATTGACCTTGCGGTAAGAAGGCGTTTCGGTCATGTCCGCAGGCAAAGCCCGTTGCGCGCGCAGCAAAGCCGCCTGCACGTCGACCGCTGCGGCGTCAATACTGCGTCCCTCGTCGAACTCCAGAGTGAGCGAGGTGCTGCCCAGAATGCTCGAGGAACTGATCGTCTTGAGGCCAGGTACCGTCTGGAACTGCTTTTCCAGCGGCAGGGCCACCGAGCTGGCCATGGTCTCGGGGTTGGCTCCGGCAAAGTTAGCCGAAACATTGATCACCGGTGTGTCGTAGCTGGGCAAAGCGGCAACGGGAATACTTCGGTAGCCGATGACCCCGGCCAGCACGATGGCCAAATTTAGCAACACCGTCATGACCGGACGGCGTATGAACAACTCGGAGATGTTCATGGCTTGACGGTCACGGCTGTTTGGGAAGCCTGTGGCTTGCTGGAGTCCGCCGGTGCAGGGCTGGAGGCGCTGACTTTGGGCTCTTTGACACGTTCGACCAATGGGCTGCCAGGACGCACGTTTTGCTTTCCGTCCATCACCACCACATCGCCCGGGTTTATACCTGTCACTGCAGCCTCTCCGGCTTCTGAATAAACCACCTTGATGGGCTGAAGCTTGGCTTTGCCATCGTCCAACACGTAGACGATGGTTCCGCGCGGACCTTGAACAATAGCGGCCTGTGGAATGGTGGTGGCATCCGACAAGGTGCTAACGGTTTGCGAGATTTCCACATAGGCTCCCGGCCAGAGCTTGCCTTCTTTGTTGGGAAATACCGCCTTTACCTGTATCGTGCCCGAGCCTGCATTGACGCTGTTGTCTACAAAGTGCAATTTGCCTTTGTAACTCCCACCACCATCGGCCAGTTTGGCCGTTACAGCGGAACCGCCACCTTTGAGGGCAGCTAGCGCATCGGGCAGATTGCGTTGCGGAATGCTGAAGGCTACCGCGATAGGGTCAAGCTGGGTAATCGTTACCAGGGGCGTGGTGTTGGCCTGGACCAAGCTGCCGGTGGAGACATTGACGGAACCTACGCGGCCCGCAAGTGGTGCCGCGATGCGGTCATAGGAAAGTGCCACCCGAGCGGCGTCAACAGCGGCTTGGTCAGCGACGGTGCTTGCAGCGGCAGATTCCATAAGGGTCTGTGCGGTATCCACCGCGCCCTGGGAGATAAAGTTTTGCGCAAAAAGTTGCTTGGCCCGTTCATATTGACGCCGGGCATCGGCAAGGGTGGCCTGATCCTTTGCCAATTGCGCATGGGCTTTAGCCAGATTGGCTTCTTCGGCGCGGGAGTCCAGGGTGAAAAGCAACTGTCCGGCTTTGACAAACTGACCCTCGGAAAAATGCACTTTGGCCACCAGACTGGTGACCTGTGAGCGCACATCTACGCTGGTCAGCGCGGTGACGATGCCATTGCCTTGAAGGTTGACCGAAAAATCGCGTTTTTGCGCTTTCACGGTGCTAACCGTGACCGGTTGCAATGGAGCGGATGCGGCCGCCGCCGGTGCACTTGCCGTAGTCGCCGAAGTCGCTGCAGCGGCTACAGCCGCTACCGGCGTCGCAGGATCGGGTTTGCCGGAACACCCTTGAATAAACAGGGCAAAAAGTGCAAAAAGCGCAAAAAAAGAGCAACGGAAGGCATTTTTCATAGGGCTAAATGATAGAGCCGCATTTTGAAATGCGTGCATCTCAGAGGAAAAGTAGGCAAAGCTTGGGTAAAGACTAGTTCGTAGCGCCCTGTGCCAGAGCCGCTTCACGGCTGGCGGCAAGGGTTTGTGGATGGACTTCTTCCAGGGTGTTCCAACCCAGTAAATGCTGTTGCGTCACGTTGCACAACGCAGTGATCCACTCGGGGTCGTCATTCAGGCAGGGGATGTAATGGAAGACTTTGCCACCCGCGTTCAAGAACGCCTCGCGGGCTTCCATATTTATTTCTTCCAGAGTTTCCAGACAATCGCTGGTGAAACCTGGGCACAGCACGTCGACGCGCTTGACACCCGCCTGACCCATGGCGATTAACGTGGGCTCGGTGTAGGGTTCCAGCCATTTGGCACGCCCCAGGCGTGACTGAAAGGTGACTTGGTAGTTCTCCTTGGAAAGTCCCAACCGGGTGCCCAGAAGGCGCGCAGTTTTGAAGCATTCACAATGGTAGGGGTCGCCCAATTTCAGCGTTCGCTCCGGCACGCCATGAAAGCTCATCACCAATTTGTCGGGCCGCCCATTCTTCTTCCAATGGCGCTCTACGCTGGCGGCCAAAGCTTCAATGTAGTCTGCATGGTCATGGTAACGGTTGACAAAGCGCAGTTCAGGAATGTTTCGGCAGGTTTGGGCCCATTGGTAAACGGCATCAAATACGCTGGCAGTGGTCGTGGCCGAATATTGCGGATAGGCGGTCACCACCAGCACACGCGTAACCCCTTCGCCCTTCATAGCGTCAAGTTGCGAGGCAATCGATGTGCTTCCATAGCGCATCGCCCAGCGCACCTTTACGTGGTGGTTGCGTTGACCAAGCCAACCTTGCAGGAGTTTTGCCTGTTTTTCTGTCCAAATTTTGAGGGGCGATCCCGCGGGCGTCCAAATGCTGGCGTATTTGGCGGCCGATTTGGCGGGGCGAAAGCGCAGGATGATGCCGTGCAGAATCAAAAGCCAAAGCAAGCGGGGAATTTCCACTACGCGCTGGTCACTCAAAAACTCTGCCAAATAACGGCGTACTGCTTTGGGGGTGGGTTCGTCAGGTGTGCCGAGGTTGCACAGCAAAACTGCGGTGCGCGGGGGCTGGCCATGGGAGTAGGGAGGTTCAGGAAAAAAAGGCATGGGGTATTCTCCCGCACCTATGCTCGAAATTTCACGTATTCAGGCAATAACCCTGGACCTGGACGATACCTTGTGGCCAATTTGGCCCACTATCGCTGAGGCAGAGTTGCGTTTGCAAGCCTGGCTGGCACCTCGGGCACCTGCCACTGCGTCACTTTTTGGCAACCTCCAACAGCGCCAAAGATTGCGTGATCAGGTCGCTGAGGCTTGGCCGCAACGCCACTATGACCTCAGTTTCATCCGCGAGGAGATGATCCGGCTGGGTTTACGGCTTAGTGATGAAGATACCAACTTGGCTGAACCTGCCTTTGCGGTGTTCTTTGCGGCCCGACAGCAGGTCACATTGTTTGATGACAGCTTGCCTGCGCTTCAAAAACTGTCAGCACGCTGGCCGATTTTGGCCCTTTCCAATGGCAATGCAGACGTGGAGCGCATCGGTCTTGCAGATTACTTTTGCGGTTCGGTCAGCGCCCGTGATGTGGGTGCTGCCAAACCCGATGCGCGAATTTTTCTGGCCGCTGCGGCGCGGTTGCAATTGGCTCCAGAGGCTATTTTGCATGTCGGGGATGACGAAAGTCTGGACGTTCTGGGCGCGCAGCAGGTGGGTATGCAAACCGCCTGGGTGAACCGCAGCGACAAACTCTGGGCCTTCGATTCAAAGCCGAGTATCCGTGTCACAAGCATGGCGGAACTAAGTGACGCGCTGTTGGGCTCGAGTTTCTGAATCTGCCGTCAATGGTTCGGAACCAAGGTAAGCGTGCTTTGGGTATGCCCGGCGATGTCGGCCGGATACAAACGTTGGCGCACATAGCCGCCCTGAGCGAAACGTTCAGCCTGATCGGCGTAGTAGGTGTCAAACAGCACGCCACTTTGGCCGACTGGATTGATGCCCACGGATTTTCCAGGTGAACCAAAGTCGACCACCCTGCGGGTTGAGGGTCCGTAACTGACGGCCCAGGGTGCGGGGCCCACTTTTTCAGACAGGTTATTGGGTGTTTCACGCCCACCCGGCACAGGGAAGGGACCCACATTGAACAGCCAGTTCAAGGGCTTTTGCATGCCCAGTGGGTGTACGTGCGTAAGCGTATGGGTGTTGCCCCAAGTCCAGTCCAGCAGGCTGTCTCCATACAGCTTTCGCAAATGTTGCAAGGTATTGCTCCAGGCAATCCGCACGTTTTCGTAGCGGCTTTCCTTCTGGTGTGTCTTGACGTTGTCCCACCATGGG
>CAIQEX010000285.1 GCA_903870955.1 uncultured beta proteobacterium | reverse complement strand
CTATGCGGACTCGATCCCCATCTCCATGAGCCTGATGTTGTGGAACAACCTGGTGGAAGTTGCCGACAACGGCGACGCCGTCGGTGAACTGTTTGAAAGCTGGGAAGTCAAGCCCGGTGCTGCTGACTGGACTTTCAACATCCGCAAGGGCATCACCTTCACTTCCGGCAAGACGCTGGACGCCGATGACGTGATCTACTCGCTGAACATGCACCGTGGCGAGACCAAGTCTCCCGCCAAGTCCCTGTTGGCCGACATCACCGACATCAAGAAAATCAACGCCAACCAGATCCAGATCCTGATGGGCAACGGCAACCTCGACTTGCCATTCAACCTCTCGGATTACCACATCATCATCGTGCCCAATGGCACGACTGATTTTTCCAAGCCTGATGGCACTGGTGCCTTCACGCTTGAAGAATTCCAGCCCGGTGTTCGCGCCACTTTCAAGCGCAAACCCGGCAACTACTGGAAGCCCAACCGCGGCAATTTCGACCGCGTTGAATTGCGTTACATCGGCGACGCCGCTGCACGTACACAGGCTCTGGTCACCGGCCAAGTGGACATCATCAACCGCGTTGATCCCAAGACCGCTGGACTGCTGGCAAAGAACAAGAACCTGCGCATTTCCCGCACTCCCGGCATGGGCAACCGCTTCGCCTTTGTCGCGCTGTCCGATCAAGCACCGTACAACAACAAGGACCTGATGCTGGCCCTGAAGTACGGCATCGATCGCAAGAAGATCGTCGAGAACGTGTTCTCCGGTTACGCATCGGTTGGCAATGACCACACGGTCGGCACCAAGATGAAGTACTACGACACCAAGCAAAAGATGATTTCCTATGATCCGGACAAGGCCAAGTTCCACTTCAAGAAGTCCGGCGTAACCTCCGGTGTTGAACTGCAAGTCTCTGAAGGTGCCTTCTCCGGAGCCACCGACTCGGGTCAGATCTACCAGGAGTCGCTGGCCAAGGCTGGTATCAACATGGACCTGAAGCGCGTCTCCGGTGACGGCTACTGGGACAACGTCTGGCTGAAGCAACCTTTCTGCGCGGTGTACTGGGGCAACCGTCCCACCATCGACAACCAGCTCACCAGCACCTTCTTCGGCGGTCTGAAGAACCCCTGGAATGACACCCACTTCGAAAACGCCGAGTTCAGCAAACTGCTGGTCGCCGCACGTGTTGAAATGGACCAGAAGAAGCGCGCTGAGCAGTACGCCCGTTGCCAGGCTTTGATCAGTGAAAACTCCGGCATGGTGTGCTTTGCGGTGCAGGATTACCTGGACGCATGCACCACCAAGCTGCAAGGTCTGACGATCTCCGGTCGTTACGACATGGGTGATGACCGCATTGCTGAAAAGGGCTGGTTTGCCTAATTAAGCCGCACTGGGTTACTGCGTATTTTTGTTCTCGAGCGAATGCAAAGTTCGACCGGGTCTAAAAATTGCGTAGTATCTGCCAGGGCAGCTGAAATGCATTAAAAGCGGGTCGGGCCTTTGGCCTCACCCGCTTTTTTAATGTGACCCAGTGACCAATACAGCGCGGCTTAATGTGAGCCTTTGTCGTCAGTCTTATCACTCAACTAGAAGAATGTGCCATGGCGAAATTGATACTGAACCGACTCCTGCTTGGGGTGCTGACCCTCTTTGCAGTCTCCATATTGATTTTTGTCTGTACCCAAATCCTGCCAGGTGACGTCGCCTCGGCCGTGCTGGGACAGGGCGCCACACCGGAGGCGCTGGTCATCTTCCGCAAGGAGCTCGGGCTTGATGTTCCCGCCTACCTGCGCTACATCCACTGGCTCAGCGGCGCCTTGCAAGGTGATCTCGGTGTAGCCATGACCAACAAACGCGTCATCGTCGATGAAATCATGCCGCGTCTGGGCAATACCTTGTTTCTGGCGGGCTATGCGGCGCTGATTGCCATTCCGGTGGCCGTGGGCCTGGGCATTCTGTCGGCCATCAACGAAGGCAAATGGTCCGACAAACTGGCCAATATCGTGACGCTGACCGCCATATCGCTGCCCGAATTCTTCATTGCCTATCTGCTGATTATTTTTATGGCCGTGGATGTGGACTGGTTCCCATCGCTGTCCACCGTGTTCAAGGGCATGCCCTTTTCTGAGCGGGTCTACCAAACCACACTGCCCGCGATTACGCTGACCCTGCTGGTGGCGGCGCACATGTTGCGCATGACGCGCAGCTCGGTGCTGTCGGTGATGTCCACACCCTATATTGAAATGGCGTTCCTGAAAGGCGCCAAGCGCCGCCGCGTGATTGTGCGCCACGCCCTGCCCAATGCTGCCGCCCCGATCATTACCGTGGTGGCCTTGAACCTGGCCTATCTGGTGGTGGGCGTGGTGGTGATTGAGGCGGTGTTTGTTTACCCTGGCCTGGGTCAACTCATGGTGGATGCCGTGTCCAAGCGCGATGTGCCCGTGATTCAGGCCTGCGGTCTGGTTTTCGCCATGGTCTTCGTCAGCCTGAATACGCTGGCCGACGTGCTGGTGATTCTGGTCAACCCCCGTTTGCGCCACAAGCGCTGAGCCTCAGAAGGAATAAGCCCCATGAAAATCTTTGGCAACAAACCCACCCTGTCGGCCTGGTTTGGCCTGACGGTCGTAGCAATCTTCGTCTTCATCGCCATCTTCACGCCGTGGTTGGCGCCCTATGGTGAATCCGCCAACATTGGTGGTACCTGGGACGAGCCCTCCATGAAGATGCTGCTGGGTGCCGACCAGATCGGACGCGACATGCTGACCCGTATCATGTACGGCGCGCGCATGACGATTGGCGTGGCCCTGGCCATCACCTTGCTGTCTTTTTTAATTGGCATCGTGCTGGGCTTTATCAGTGCCGTGATGGGCGGTTGGGTTGACGTGTTCTTCTCGCGTCTGGTGGATGTGATGCTATCGATCCCCGGCCTGATCTTTGCGCTGATCATTCTGGGTGTCTTTGGCTCGAGCATTCCGGTGCTGATCCTGACCATTGCCGTGCTCGACTCAACCCGGGTGTTTCGTCTGGCGCGCGCTCTGGGCATGAACCTGACGGTGATGGAATATGTTGAAGCGGCCCGCCTGCGCGGT
>CAIQEX010000284.1 GCA_903870955.1 uncultured beta proteobacterium | reverse complement strand
CGATGTCGTCCATGAAACCCTTGTTCACGGCAAACAGAGACGCGCTCATCATGCTGATGGACAGCGGGCTGTACTGCTTTTGCTTGAGCAATTCGGTCACGCGGGCACCACGGTCGAGCTGCTTGCGGGTAGCTTCGTCCAGGTCAGAGGCGAACTGGGCAAAGGCTGCCAATTCACGGTACTGAGCCAAGTCGTTACGGATACCGCCGGACTGGCCCTTTACAACCTTGGTCTGCGCAGCAGAACCCACGCGGGACACCGAGATACCGGCGTTAATCGCGGGACGCACACCGGCGTTGAACAGGCTGGTTTCCAGGAAGATCTGGCCGTCGGTGATCGAGATCACGTTGGTCGGCACGAAGGCAGACACGTCACCCGCTTGCGTTTCAATGATAGGCAGAGCGGTCAGCGAACCGGTTTGACCCTTGACTTCACCCTTGGTGAAGGCTTCGACATACTCGGCATTCACGCGGGCAGCACGCTCAAGCAAACGGCTGTGAAGATAGAACACGTCGCCAGGGTAGGCTTCACGGCCCGGGGGACGGCGCAGCAGCAAGGATACCTGGCGGTAGGCCACGGCTTGCTTGGACAGATCGTCATACACAATCAGGGCGTCCTGGCCGCGGTCGCGGAAGTATTCACCCATGGTGCAGCCGGAGTAGGCAGACACATATTGCATGGCAGCCGACTCAGAAGCCGTAGCAGCCACAACGATGGTGTATTCCATAGCGCCGGCTTGTTCCAGCGCGCGCACTACGTTCTTGACGGAAGAGGCCTTTTGGCCGATCGCGACGTAAACGCAGGTCATTTTCTGACCCTTCTGGTTGATGATCGCGTCAATAGCCACGGCAGTCTTGCCGGTCTGGCGGTCACCAATGATCAGTTCGCGTTGTCCACGGCCGATTGGCACCATGGAGTCAATGGATTTCAGACCCGTTTGCATGGGCTGATCCACCGATTTACGGGCGATCACACCAGGCGCAACCTTTTCGATCACGTCGGTCATCTTGGCATTGATCGGGCCCTTGCCGTCGATGGGCTGACCCAAGGCATTGACCACGCGTCCAATCAGTTCGGGGCCCACGGGCACTTCCAGAATACGACCCGTGCACTTGACGGTATCGCCTTCGGAGATGTGTTCGTATTCGCCCAAAATCACGGAACCAACAGAGTCACGCTCAAGGTTCAGCGCCAATCCGTAGGTTGGCAAGCCATCGCTGCCAGCCGGGAATTCAAGCATTTCGCCCTGCATCACGTCAGACAGACCGTGAATGCGGCAGATACCGTCGGTCACCGACACCACGGTGCCCTGATTGCGGATGTCAGCGCTGGCCGCCAGTCCTTCAATACGGCTCTTGATCAATTCAGAGATTTCTGCGGGATTGAGTTGCATGACTCTTTCCTTCTTTCTTTAGTTGGGGCTGCAGCTTGGGCCTTAGGCCTTAAGCTGTCAAAGCCACTTTCATTTGTTCCAGACGTGCCTTGACAGATGTATCAAGAACCTCGTCCCCCACCACGACGCGAATGCCACCGATCAAATCGGGCTGCAATTCAACAGACACATTGAGCTTGCGGGCGAAACGCTTTTCCAGCGTAGCGGCCACGTCAGCCAGTGCTGCCTGGTCTATCGGGAATGCGCTGAAAACCACCGCATCCGAAGAACCGCTCTGGGCATTTTTCAAGGCCCGGAACTGTGCGGCAATCTCAGGCAAAGCACCGAGGCGGCCGTTGTCGATCACGGTGCGCAGAAAGTTCTTGGCATGGTCGCCAAGGACTGATTTCGCCACGCCTGTGATCAGGTCAAAAACCTGAGCAGAGCTCACCTTGGGACTGTCGGCAAATTGCAGCAACTGTGCGTTACCGGCAATCGCTGCCAACTCATCGACCCAGGCGCTTACCGCAGCCAAGTCACCCGCAGAAGCCTTGAAAAGGGCTTCGGCATAGGGTCTTGCAATAGTGGCGAGTTCAGCCATGGTGTCCTCTTACAGCTCGGTCTTCAAACGGCCCAGCAATTCCGCGTGGACACCGGCATTGACTTCCTTGCGGAGAATCTGCTCGGCACCCTTGACGGCCAGTGCAGCCACTTGCTCACGCAGTGCTTCACGGGCTTTCACGGTTTGCTGTTCGGCTTCAACCTTGGCGGCAGCAATGATCTTGTTGCCCTCTTCGGTTGCTTTGCCCTTGGCTTCTTCAACGATGGCTTGCGCGCGGCGTTCCGCGTCAGCCAGACGACTTGCAGTCTCGTTGCGCGATTTGGCGAGTTCGTCTTCCACGCGCTTGTTAGCGTTGGTCAACTCTGCTCTGGCCTTATCGGCAGCGGCCAGGCCGTCTGCGATTTTCTGCGCGCGTTCGTCGAGTGCTTTTGCAATCGGTGGCCACACGAGTTTCATCGTGAACATCACCAATATGAAAAACACAACTACTTGTGCGAAGAATGTTGCGTTAATACTCACAACAACACCTCTCTAAGTTGGATGAGGCGAAAGGGCTTACTTCAGCACGAAGGGGTTGGCGAACGCGAACATCATGGCGATACCAACGCCAATCAGGAACGCAGCGTCAATCAGACCGGCCAGCAAGAACATCTTGGTTTGCAGTTCATTCATCAACTCAGGCTGACGTGCTGCAGATTCCAGGTATTTGCTACCCATGATGCCAATACCGATACAGGCACCGACAGCGCCCAGGCCAATGATCAGGCCAGCGGCCAATGCGACGAAACCAAGAACGTGTTCCATTTAAGAGCTCCTATGGATTTAAGTTAACGAGAAAACAAGAAAGGAAATAACCGACAAACTTAGTGGTGGTCGTGGGCCTGCCCCACATACACCAAGGTCAGCATCATGAAAATGAAGGCCTGCAGAGCAACAATCAGAATGTGAAAGATCGCCCAACCGGTACCTGCAACCACATGACCGAACCACAAGGCGATGCCTGTAGCCGACCCGAAACCAACCGCACCCATGAGTGCGATCAACATGAACACCAGCTCGCCAGCGTACATATTTCCGAACAACCGCATGCCGTGAGAAACGGTCTTGGCGGTGAATTCAATCAGTTGCATGCCGAGATTCAGCACGCCCAGGATCAGGGCAAACACAGGGTTCTTGCTGGTGCCAAACGGTGCAGTCACCAGTTCATGCGCCCAACCACCCATGCCTTTGATCTTGATGTTGTAGTACAGGCAAACCAGCAATACCGAGCAGGACATACCCAGCGTCATTGACAGGTCAGCCGTAGGAACGACACGGAAATATTCAATGCTGTGCTCCAGGCCGGTGGTGGCCAGGATCATGTGAAACAGGTCGACGGGCAAGAAGTCCATCGAGTTCATCAGGAACACCCAGACAAAAACCGTCAAAGCCAGAGGACCGACAAACTTGCGGGACTGGGCGTTGTGCACAATGCCTTTGGCTTGTGTATCAACCATTTCCAGCAAAATTTCGACCGCTGCCTGCATGCGTCCGGGCACACCAGAGGTGACACTGCGCGCCACGCGCCACATCACAAACATGCCGACTACGCCCAACAGAATCGACCAAAAAATCGAGTCGAGGTTGTAAACAGAGAAATCGATCACACCTGCTTGGTGACCTGTACGCAAATGCGTTAGGTGGTGGCCAATGTATTCACCAGCCGTAAGGGCATGTTCCGCAACGTTTTCTTCAGCAGCCATCAGTTACCCGTATCAGTTACTTTTGCCGTTAAGCGTTTCAAATTCATACCGGCTTTGGCTTTCGCTTGAAAGCCAGAGCAATCCAGTACACCTTTATTGTGACCACCAAACCAACCAGCATTGCCGGCCAACTCAGACCTATCACCAGACGCTGGGCAGCCAACAAAATGCCCACCGTCACCAAAATCTTGACCAACTCCCAGAGGAAGAAGCTCATCACCGCAGAACCCGCGTTGACCGAGGCAAACTGCCCCGTCACACCCCGCGCAAACAGTGCTGCGGGAACAATCACCGCCAACGCACCGCACGCCGCCGACAAGCCAACCGTCTGGCTTCCTGTAACACCCCAGGCAATCAAGGTCACTAAAAATCCAACCCCAATTTGCCCGACTACAACCCACCAAGGCGAAATGGAGGGATGTTTTTCGCGCAGCGCTTTAGCCTCTGCAGCGGTTAGCGGAGTGAAGTCCGAAACTTCCTCCTGTCCATCCACTTCGCAGGCTTCATGCGCTTCATACACTTTGTACGCTTCGTCTTTTTCCGCTACCACTTTCATGTCCTCTGCGATTGTGACCATGCCAGATTACGCCCAGGTTACAGAGTGGCTGCCGATTTGTGTACAGCCAACGATTATACGTAGAAACCCAGCCTCCGGTTACATGCCCTTTACAAATCGATGACTAAAACAGGTGGTCATCGAAGGCGTCATAATTTGTGCTCACTCTCTATCGCACATGTCCACTCCTGAAGCACCCGACGGCCAGGCCGGCGCGAAACGCACCGAATCCCTGATTGAATATCCCTGCAAATTTCCGATCAAGGTCATGGGCACACGGGTCGACGGACTGGTGCATGCCATCACCCTGATCACCAAACAATTTGACCCGGATTTTGATGCCAGCACGATCGAGCTGCGCGAAAGCAAAGGGGGCAAATACCTGGGCGTCACCGTCACCGTGAACGCCACCAGCCGTGAGCAACTCGACGAGCTTTACCGCACCCTCAGCACGCACCCGATGGTGAAGGTCGTCCTGTAAAGGTATGCAGATATCCCATTTGGGGCGTGTGGAGTACCCGCCCACTTACGCCGCCATGCAGGCGTTTAACGAGCAGCGCAATCTGGATCCCGCCGCACCGACAGACGATCAGCTGTGGATTTGTGAGCACCCGCCGGTCTACACCCAGGGATTGGCAGGCAAACCCGAGCACATCTTCAACCCGGCCCAGATTCCCGTCATTCAGACCAACCGCGGCGGACAGGTCACGTACCACGGGCCAGGTCAGGTGGTTGCGTATCCGCTCATCGACCTGAAGCGTGCTGGCTATTTCGTCAAGGAATATGTCTACCGGATTGAGGAGGCGCTGATTCGCACACTGCTGCATTTCGGCGTCACCGGGCACCGGGTCGCCGGTGCCCCCGGTATCTATGTGCGCCTGAATGACCCGGCTGGACATGCGCCCTTGGAGAACCGTCCGCGCCAGCAGATTGCGGGCGCGCATGCCTCGGACCCGGACTTTACCGGGCTGGGCAAGATTGCCGCATTGGGCATCAAGGTCAGCCGCAACTGCACCTATCACGGCCTGGCGCTCAATGTGGCGATGGACCTCGAACCCTTCCGCCGCATCAACCCATGCGGCTATGTCGCACTGCAAACCGTGGATCTTTCTACAATCGGCTACCAGGTCAGTTGGCAGGACGCCGCTGATGTATTGAGCCACAAGCTCGCCACCTATCTCGCGCCATAACGCGCCCACACTGCCCACACACCATGAGCCACAGCGAAGAAACCAGCACCCCAAGCGCAAGCGAAGCCAACCGGAATGAGACCGTTCGGGAAGCACAAACCGCCGAACAGTACAACCCGTCGGCCAAGCAAAAAGCAGCGGCCAAGCTGTCGCGCATTCCAATCAAGGTGCAAGCCGGTGAGGTGCTGAAGAAGCCGGAGTGGATCCGCGTCAAGGCGGGTTCCCCTTCGACCCGCTTTTACGAGATCAAGGACGTTTTGCGCAGCAACAAACTGGTGACCGTGTGTGAGGAAGCCAGTTGCCCGAACATTGGCGAATGCTTTGGCAAAGGCACGGCCACCTTCATGATCATGGGCGACAAGTGCACGCGCCGTTGCCCGTTTTGCGATGTCGGTCACGGCCGCCCCGACCCGCTGGATGTGAATGAACCCGAAAACCTGGCCAAGACGATTGCCCAACTCAAACTGAGCTATGTGGTGATTACCAGCGTCGACCGTGACGACCTGCGCGACGGCGGTGCCGGGCACTTTGTGGAGTGCATCAGCAAAACGCGTGCGCTCTCGCCCAAGACCCAGATCGAGGTGCTGGTGCCTGACTTCCGTGGCCGTGATGACCGGGCCCTGGAGATTTTGAAGGCCGCGCCACCAGATGTGATGAACCACAACCTGGAAACCATTCCGCGTTTGTACAAGGAAGCACGCCCCGGCTCGGACTACCAGTTCTCCCTCAATCTGCTCAAAAAATTCAAGGCGCTATTTCCGGACGTCACGACCAAGAGTGGCCTGATGGTTGGACTCGGCGAGACCGACGAAGAGATTCTGGAAGTCATGCGCGACATGCGTGCGCACAACGTCGAGATGCTGACCATTGGGCAGTATCTGGCACCTTCCACCAGCCACCTGCCGGTACGCCGCTATGTGCACCCCGACGTCTTCAAGATGTTTGAGGCGGAAGCCTACAAGATGGGTTTCAAGCACGCCGCCGTTGGGGCCATGGTGCGCAGCAGCTACCACGCCGATCAGCAGGCCCATTCAGCAGCCAGCAAGTAAAAAAAGCAGCAAGTGGGTCAGGCAGCGCTAGGCCCTGAGCGCTTTCTGGGCCTCAAGACACGTTTGGTGCGCGGCTTCGAAGTCCAACGCCTGCAAGGCATCGTCAAGCCTTTTGTAGAGTTCATCGGGCAGCCCTACCCATTGCGAACGACTGGCTGCAAAGACTTCCAACGCATCCATGTCCGAATGCTGCAGCAACGACTCCAGCGCTTCAAGTGCCCGCGAAAGCGCATCTGTATCGGCCGGTTGGGGTATTGAGCCTGCTGGTTCAATCTGCTTTTCCGGGCCCAACGCAAGTGCTTCAATGGCCACCTTCAATAGAGATTGCGCCTGACCAATGCAGTCCCGCAGATGATTTAATTCCTGAAGGCACTTTTCGCATCCGTGCTCAGAGCGGCACAGTTGCTCAAGCCGTTTTGCTTCCATTGCCAAGGCCGTGACACCCAAAGTTCCGGCATTGCCTTTGAGCGTATGCAGCGTCCTGATTGCCAGCTGCTGGTCATCGCCTTCGAGTTGCGTTTTCAGATCGCTGTAGGTGGATGCAAGGATATTCAGGAAGTCTCGCGCGGTCCGTGCATAGAGTGCGTGAATGCCCGCCATTCTGGCCAAAGCACCTTCCAGGTCCAATCCCTCCAAAGCCCGCAAGGATGGCGAGAATGATTTGCCATGCGGGAATTCTTCAACGCTTTGATCAGCCAGGGAAACTTGAAATCCGGTCACGCGGATCAGCAGGGAAACCAACACGGTGATGTCAAACGGTTTGCCAATATGTTCATTCATGCCTGCGGCAATGCACGCTTCCCGGTCACCTGGCAACGCATTGGCGGTCATGGCAATGATCGGCAACGCATGCAAACCCAATTCTTTGCGAATAACGCCCGTCGCCGCATAGCCATCCATCTCTGGCATTTGCATGTCCATGAGCACGGCGTCAAATTGCGGCACAGCCATGCGCACGGCATCGACACCCAGATGCCCGTTCGCCGCCAACGAGACGATCGCGCCTTCCGCGCTTAGCAACTCATCAGCAACTTGCTGATTGATCAGGTTGTCTTCGACCACCAGAATCCGCATGTTGGCCAATTGCCGCTTGCTGGCGCGTCCAGCCGACATCCGGCGAATACTGGGGTTCTCTGAACTGGCATCCATGACCGCATCAAAAATCATCGAAGCGGTCACCGGCTTGACCAGGAAACCATTGACAAGCGCCTGCTCCTCCTCCGTTCTAAATGACAAATCCTGCCGTCCGTTGTCACTCAACATGACAATAACCGGGGGAGCACCAGAACATTGCCCTGCAATCTTGCGCATCTGCCGACTGGTCTCCCATCCATCCATTTCTTGCATCTGCCAGTCCATAAGTACGACGGAATAGGGGAACTGACCATTGCTCGAACGGAGTTCCATCTGCACCTTTGCCAAGGCTTCGCGTCCACCGGCAGTCCACTCGCCCTCCCAGCCCATGGAGCGAACCATCTTTAGTAGCAACGCGTTCGCGATGGCGTTGTCGTCAACAATCAGCACGCGTTGATGGGAGGGATACGACCGGATCGGGAGTTGGAGTTCTGCAGGGATTTCCGTAACGTTGGGGAACTCGACCTCGAAGCCGAATGTGCTGCCCGAACCCGGCGTGCTTTCAAGGCGCAGATTACCGCCCATGACGTCAACCAGGCCTTTGCTGATGCTTAAGCCCAATCCTGATCCACCATAGCGCCGGGTTGTGGACGCTTCAGCTTGGGAGAAGCTATCAAAGATGCGCGCCTGATGCTCCGGCGCGATGCCGATCCCCGAATCGCGAACCGAGAAGGCGATGCCCGTTGACCCGGCCTTCGAAGGCATCTTTTTCAATCCGACCACCACCTGGCCGTTTTCAGTAAATTTGATGGCGTTCCCTCCGAGGTTGATAAGTACCTGCTGCAGTCGCATGGCATCGCCAACCAACACGTCAGGCAACTCTGGGTCAATATCAAAGAGGACCTCAATATTCTTGGACTTGATATTGGAGGACAGCACGACAGAGAGATTTCGCATCAAGGTGTCCAACCGGAAAGGCAAACTCTCCAACGTCATCTTTCCGGCGTCGACTTTGCTGACATCCAGGATGTCATTCAGAAGTCCCAGCAAACTTTGCGCAGCGCCATCGGCCTTGCTGGCGTAATCGCGTTGGCGTGCAGTCAATTCGGTGCTTCCCAGCAAACTCAGCATGCCCAGAATGGCGTTCATGGGCGTGCGTATCTCGTGACTCATGTTGGCCAGGAACTGACTCTTGGCGGCATTCGCCTGCTTCGCCAGCTTGGACTCCTCCGCAAGCCCCTGCGCTAACGCGTGCGTTACGGATATCGAATGCATCAATTGAAGAAACAGAATGCAGGTCAATGCACTGATCAGGATGGCGATGGTCAGCACGGCATTCCGGTGGGCTTTGTAGGGTTGTAGCGCCACGTCCAAAGACTCGCCGATTGAAAAGTTCACGCCGTAGTCCGCCATACGGTAGTAACCAAATATTCGCTCAATGCCGTCGGTATTGGATATCCGCCGAAACGTGCCCGACACCGGAGCGTCTTGACTCAAGTAGGGTGTGCCTTTGATCAAGGATCCAAGAAAAGTTTCCCCATTTGGATAACGCGACATCACCTCACCCGTATCGCGCACCATGGCTGCTGTTCCGGCTTCTTTGACACCCAGAGATTTCGCCAAGTCTGAAAATTGTGAGGGCGCGACCGAGACGACCAGCACGCCATCGAATTTATCCGCCTTGAACATGGGACGCGTGAACTGGATACTCCACTTACCCGACACTTTTCCTTTAACGGGCTTACTGATAAAGAGTCGATCAACGCCCGGGTTTTGTGCATGCACTTTAAAGTGCTCTCGTTCATGCAGATCGGTCTTTTCGGCCGGGAGTGCCAAATTGGTAAAGGCAAGAAACCCGTCACGATCCATGGTCGCGACCTGAAACGCAATGTCTGCGATGGCTTCTTGACGCTTCTTGATGAGCTCGCCGAAAGACCTCCAGTCATCGCCCCTTTGGGCGCGCAAATCAAGCAAAAGTTCATCAATGCGTTTGAAATTTGACCTTGCGTATTCGGCCAAGGCACGGGCTTCCTGCTCCGTTCTTATTTCCGCCTGCTCGATGAGGTTGGCCTCGCTGCGCTTCAGTTCGTAGTAGGCAACGCTCCAGATTGCCACCAGAAAAAGCAGCGCAATGGCTGTGCTACGGCTCAGCAATGTTGAAGGCCGAGCCGTTGAAACATTCGCAATATTTTCGTTCACGTGTCTTGATTTTCGAATCAATGACTTACGTTGCTCCCTGCGCTTCAATTCCGTGAATTGAAAACTATTCAGTACCTAATTATTCAACGAATCCAACATAAATTGAATTGATATTGGTCAATCTTTAAACCCTGATGCGCATGGATTCGGCCAGCACAGTGCGTGGCCAAATGACGGGGTGTAACCAAAATGTCATAAAAAAAGTGCACTGTCGGTTCAAACAGAACAAACTCTGCGCGTGACCCTCCAGACTTGGATGCTCCGCCGCTGCAAACCGACTTGGAAACCACAGTCATGGAACTGGAACTCAAACTAGCTTTATCCCTGAATGAAACGCACTTGCTGGAGAAAAAACTCGCTCGCTGTGCACTCATTGGGCGACGCCGCCCCCAGCGCCAGCAGTTGCACAACGTCTACTACGACACCCCGGACCACACCCTGAAACGCTTGGGCGTGGTCTTGCGGGTGCGCCAAATCGATAACCTGGGAAAACTGCGCTGGGTACAAACACTCAAAATCGGAGGCACCTCGGACTCGGCCTTGAGTCGCCGCGGCGAATGGGAAGCGCCGGTCAAGGTCAACGCACTCGACAGCGCCATGTTGGTCGAGACGCCCTGGAGAGAGCTCGACCCGGACGGCTCACTGATGCGGGCGCTCGCACCCGTATTCACCACCGATTTTGAGCGCTTGAGCTGGGTCGTCAAATTGCAGGACGCATCCATGGAAATTGCATTGGATCGCGGCAGTGTTCTCATGGATGGACACAGCACGCCGCTGGGTGAACTGGAAATCGAATTGCTGGAAGGTGCGCCAGAGGCTGTTTTCGATGTGGCCTTTCAAATCGGTCTGCACCTCAGCCTGTTGCCACTGCACATGAGCAAGGCCGAGCGGGCCTATCGCCTGTCAGCCGGTACGCTGGATGCACCGCTGCGTGCCAAACCATCGGCATTGACGCACAGCATGGACTTCAGTGCGGTCGTGCAGTCCGTGCTGCGCGACGCTTTTCTCCAGTTCACGGCCAACCTCTACACCCTGCGCACCAGTGATGCGCCCGAAGTGCTGCACCAGGCGCGGGTGGGTTGGCGGCGTTTCAAAAGCGCACTCAATCTGTTCAAGCAACAGGCCTCAGAGTCAAGCTTTCCGTCGATGGTGCAACTCAAGCCTTTGCTTGCGCATATGACGAATATGCGCGACCTCGATGTGGCCGCGAGTGAGGTGTTTCCCACCTATGCTGACGCCTACCAAATGGGCGATCCCCAGCACGTGCAAACGTGGCATGCGATGGAAGAGGCCTTGGACCATGAGCGGCTGCAGGTTCGCGCAGCACTGCGACAAACCCTCGATGAACCCTCAGTTGGGCGCACGCTGCTACAAATCACCCGCTGGATTGAAACGGGAACGGTGCACCGACCCAAGCAACAAAACAAGAACAAAAAGCAAACCGTCAGTGACTGGGTGCGCAAGCGGATTGAACACTTGGTGGAGCAGGTGCAGGCCATTCCGGCGCACTCCAAGGATCCTGCCTCGCAGCATGATTTGCGCATCCTTCACAAGCGATTGCGCTACAGCGTAGAAAGCCTGCGTCCCCTGCTACCGCCAAAGCGTGCCGAGCGTTGGCACCAGATGTCCGTCTCCACGCAAACCCGGATTGGCATGGAGCGGGACCGGCTGCAAGCCATCGCAATTGCCAGAAAACTGCATGCCCCCGACGGCGTGGTGCAATTTCTCCGGGGCGCTGCCTTCGCGGCCCATATGGATGCCAAGGCAAACCAAGTCGGTACCGAAGAATTTTCTTGAACCGGTGAACGCGACAAACCGTCCAGAAAAACCCTATCCCGGGTCACCTTGGTGGTTTGTTTAGCAGCCGCAATTCCGACCGCGTGGGTGGCGTCACGCCAATGCCTCCGGGGCTGCTGGCCTGCAATACCTGTGCGCTCGGATTGACTGGACAGACGCCAGTCAGGCGATAACTCAAGGCAGTCCGAAGCAGGCCTTCAGCGCTGTCTCCGCGCGCATGGCTGTAGTCGTCCGCGACCACACAGGTCGGTGCGAAACCGTCCGCATAGTCGCCAAAGCCCTTGTTGTTCACGCCTTTAAACTGAATTGCAAAATAGGTGTAGCCGCAGTTGTCCTGGGGATAAAAACCATAAGGCTTGCCGCGCGTGTTGGTCCCCATCAGATCCACCGATATATCGATTCCTCGCAGGCTGTTGATCACCGATTCGCTGGCTGAAGCGGTACTGTGCGTCACCAGCAAAGTGACGTGGCGCAGGTCCAGATGCGGCAGGGCGGCGGCTGGCATATTGCCATGAAAGGCAAAGGGATACGACACGTTGTAGGCGCTTTGCTTGTCATTGAATTGAAGCTGTTCAAAGAACTTGCCACCGGTCGCGTTGGGACCCGCAATCATGTACGCCAACTCACTGGCGATATACAGCAGGCCACCTCCGTTGTATCGCAAATCAATCACCAGATCGTTGATCTGCGCGGCCTTGAGCTGGTTTACGGCGTCAATCAGTTCCTGTTCTGACTGGGCGATCTGGCTGTCAAAAGTAAAGTAGCCCACAGTTCCGGTCGCCGTAGGAATGGTCTTTACGTTTTGAACCGTAATCACCTGGTACAAGGCCGGGCTCATGGCCAAAGCAGGAGCGTTGTTAAAACCAAAGGAATGCACCGCTGAATTGGTGGGGAATAAAGCTGCGTTCAAAATATCAACGTTGGCTTGCGTGTTGTCATTCACAAAATCCACCCCATCGATAGAAGTGAGCTTGTCGCCACGCTTGACACCTGCCAACGCTGCAGGTGAATTGGGCGCCACCACGGTCACCAGCCAGTTGCGAGGCGGCCTGCTCGCCAGAGCCGCCCAATCGATGCCGTAGTCTGAAGCCTGCCCAGCCTGCTGCGCTTGCCACGAGGCGGTGGTCTGCGACCAATGGAACTGGTCCAGTGGCGCACCCGATGCGGTGATCGCATTGGTTTTCAAAACATCAAAGTAGGCCGGCGCCGTCGGGTAGTTTGCCTCCACCAGATTGGTCGGGACGTCCCGGTACCACAGATAGGTCTCATCGATGAAGGAGCGCAGATAGGCCTTTTCATTGGCGACTGTACCCTGCCGCTCGGTCGTGTTCGTGCGCGGGTTGACACACAGGTTAGCCAGGTTCTGGGACGGTGCAAAACTATTTCCTGCGTTGGGTGTTGCCACACTACCCCCACCGCCTCCACCGCCACATCCAGCGACCAGCATTGAAATAATCAAACCCACAAGCCACAGGATTCGTACCCTGGGGCTACAGAAACCCCGCAACGGAAAATGCGTCATCATCGTTGTTTCTCCCTACACGCCTTAAGTGATGGTGCTGTATTTATATCTGCCCGATTAGCCCGATCTTCCATACAGTGGGAATAGTTTCGTACTTTGCGAACTGAAAATCGAGTGTCAATTTACGCCCACTGGCTGCGTAATTACACCTACTTCGCAACCGCAATTTAGCCACTTCGCATGTCGCTGATGTGGGTCAAGCAAATAACTATGGGTGCGCCAAGGATGCGGGGGGGTCATCTGCGGATTTTCTTGCCTTGCTCCATCGCAAATGCAATCAACGCGCTAGGCGAAGTCAATCCAAATTTTCTTTTGATGTTGCCCTTGTGAATCTCTATGGTGCGGTTGGAAATGGGACTACTTGGATCCAACGTGGTGAGTTCTTTGGCCGCCTTCTTAGCGGTCATCCCTAAAGCGATCAACGGAAGTAGTTGCTTTTCACGCTCGGTCAATTGGGGGGCTGCCATGCGCTTGCCAAGGACATCGCGCAGCCGCGCAGGGAAATGGTTGAAACCACTGGCCACAGCGTCAATGGCTTTGGCGATCTCGGAGGCCGTGGCATGTTTGCTTAAAAATGCGTTAGCACCGATGTCATGGGCCAGCAACAAGCAATCTTCACCCCTTTCTCCGGTGATCATCACGACCTTAGCTTGGGAATCCAGTTCCCGTAGCTCG
>CAIQEX010000283.1 GCA_903870955.1 uncultured beta proteobacterium | reverse complement strand
GCACGGTATGGTTCGCCAGTTCCTGAACCGCGCCGTATTGCAAAGCATCCATCACCGGATAGAGAACCAGTTCCCGGCTGCTCTTGTGCACGATTTGCAAGACCTCTTCAATTCTGCGACCACTGGCTTGCTCCTGCGTCCACCCCGTGAGCGCTGCAGCCAGTGGATTCAGGCTGGTAACTTGCGCCAGCGCATTGGTGGTAATCACGCCGTCCCCGATGGAGTTCAGGGTCACCGCCAATTGCTCCTCACTGCGTTGCAGGGTCCGGTTGGCCTCCTGAAGTTGCTGGTTCAACAGACCCTGTTGCGTCAGCAATTGCCGTGTCTCCTGGTGCAACAACTTGCTCTGACGTTCCAGCCCCTGGCGATAGATCAGGTACGCAAAGCCCAGTGCAGCGACCAGGGCCAATGCGCTGGCTCCCACCACCAGACTGAGCAGTTTGCGCAGGGACTCCTGGTAATCCGCCTCCTGGCGGGCCAACTCACTGGCTTGAACATCTGCAAAGGCCTGCATTTGCGTGCGAATACTGTCCATGAGACGTTTGCCCCGGCCACTCGATACCAGTTGCAGAACTTCAGCGCTTGCATGGGCCTGTCGCAATTCAATAACCTGTGCCAGTTCCGCCATCTTGGCATTCACCAGGGGCGTCAACTCCTGCAGGGAATCCGCGCGGGCGTCGGCTTTTGCCAGTTGCTGAAGTTGCTCCAAGCGGGCCGGAATACGGTCTCGCACGGCAAGATAGGGCTGCAGAAAATCCCCATTGCCCGTGATCACGTAGCCGCGTTGTCCCGTTTCGGCATCTTTGAGTGCCGAAAGAAAATCTGCCGCGGTATTGATCACCAAAAGGGTGTGCCGCTGGGCACTAAAGGTAACGGCTATTTGCTGGTAGGTTCTCAGACTAAAGCCGATGCCGGACAGCAAGAACATTGCCGCCAAGCCTAGCGCAACCCACATTCTGAAGGTGAACCTCATGAACTTGCGTTCCCGCCCGCTGTGTGCTGGCGGCAGTGTTTGTCCGTCGAAGCCCAGGGCGTGCACCGGCTATTGATGCAAATGCCATAAGGGAAGAAGGCCGGCATTGCGCAAACGCAATCGGCTGGATAAGCATTTATTTGAGTCACTGCTGACCTCTGATGTGCGCTTCATGCGCTGGTGCGAATCGCGCCGCCAACGGTGCAGGTCGCACCATTGCAGCAAACCCCATCATCACACAGACGAACACTCAAACGTACATTAATTTTCAAAACGTGGCTCCAAGCCTGGCACGTACAGGCAAAGGGCAGCTTGTCCGCATGACCATGGAGGGTGGTCAAACGCTATTTCTACTTGCCTTAGATCAATGGACTGGAGTGGAAAAGCCTTTACGCTGATGTTTGAGATGTTGCGACCGAAAAATTTGGCACGCGCACCTCGACAACTAAATCCATGCCGCCATGCGTTCCATTCCCCTAGCGCTCAGAATTGGCGTCATCCTGTGCGTGGTACTGGCCGTCATCTGGACTGTCGCGCTACTCGACCTGAATAGTTACCGCGCGAGTGAACTGCGCGTCGTGGAGCAAAGCACGATTTTTCAATCCCAGGCGTTCGCCGAAAACACGCTGGCAACCCTCCACCGTATCGACGACACCCTGCTGGACCTGGGCGATCACTGGGTTGACGAACAGGAGACGTTTGACGGAAAAATCAGCAGCAAGCAACGTCAGATGTCAGGTTTTATTTTTGAAGTCCTGGTGTTTGACTTGCGTG
>CAIQEX010000282.1 GCA_903870955.1 uncultured beta proteobacterium | reverse complement strand
GTTGACCTCGATCTTGGCCATCATGGGAAACGTGACACCGTAGTTCATCTGGCAAAAGTCCGCGATTTCCGCATTGCTGCCACTGTCCTGGGCGCCAAATTGGTTGCAAGGAAAACCCAATACCGCCAGGCCCTTTTTTTCGTACCGCTGGTGTAGCGATTCGAGGCCGGCGAACTGTGGCGTGAAGCCGCAGGCACTGGCTGTGTTGACGATCAGCAGCACCTGCCCCCGGAAGTTTTCAAGCTTGACGTTCTTGCCGTCAATTTGCAGCGCATCAAAGTCGTACACAGTAGGCATGGGATTCTCCAGAAGGGAAGCCGATTGTGAAGGCTTCCCGCTCACTTGGAATACGACAACGGATTGCCCATGGTGCGCGTGCGTTTATGCCGGCTCAGGCAACACGCCCTTTTTCAGAATGAAGCAACCGTAGAAGCGCTGCTCACCGGTTGCCACAATGCAATACGCGGTCTTGGCACGTTCATAAAAAGCCATGCGCTCCAAGGCACCCATGGGTGCGTCCCGGCCTTCGCTGGCGTTGATCACGGCTTGCACCTCCTGGTGAATAACCGGGATTTTCGCTGGGTCACCCACCACTTCCATGCGCAATACCGGCGTAGCGACAAAGGTGTCCAGCGGAAAAACGCTCAAGACCGACTGCATGGCCTGGCCAATTCCGACTCCTTCCAGACGCAACGGCTTGCCGATGCGCGTGCTGCTGGCCACTGAATCCGCTGGAAAGTTGGAATCGGCGATTACGATTTCGTCGCCGTGGCCCATGGCGCAAAGGACGCTAAGTAATTCAGCGTGAAGCAGACGGTCAATACCTTTAAGCATGTTGCGGGTCTCCTGGTGTGGGGTCGATGCCAAAATTTTACGGCGCGTTGACAGCACTCCGTCGTGCTGCGGTATGGTGTGGGCCTTCTACGGAGTATTGATTATGCAAAAGCGCACGTTGGGTGAATTTCAGGTCGGCCGCATCGGCATGGGTTGCATGAATCTGGACCACGCCTACGCCCCGGCTGTTAGCGAAGAGGTTGGGGAGCGCGTGTTGTTGGGCGCGCTCGATGCCGGTTACACCCTGATGGACACCGCGACACTGTATGGCGCGGGCATGAACGAAGAGCGCGTCGGGCGTGTGCTGGGTGCGCACCGGCAGCAGATTGTGTTGTCCAGCAAATGCGGCATGGAAATGGTCCGTGTGGATGACAAGCTCGTACGGGTCATTGACGGAAGTCCGGCCACCCTGATGCGCCAGTGCGAAGACAGCTTGCGGCGCCTGAAGACAGATGTGATCGACCTGTATTACCTGCACCGCTGGGATCGCAAGGTTCCCATTGAAGACAGCGTAGGGGCCATGAGTCGCATGGTCGAAAAAGGCCATGTGCGTTGTTTGGGTTTGAGTGAAGTGTCCGCCGATACCCTGCGCCGCGCGCATGCGGTGCATCCGATTGCGGCCTTGCAAACGGAGTATTCGCTGTGGACCCGCAATCCGGAAATTGCAGTGCTCGAGGCGTGCCAAACCTTGGGCATTGCCTTCGTGGCTTTTAGTCCGGTGGCGCGCGGATTTCTCTGTGGCCCGGAGTTGGATGTGGCCACGCTGAATGCCCGGGACATCCGGCGCAGCATGCCGCGCTTTGCGGATGCGGCTCACGCGAAAGCCAACCGCGAACTGTTACCCGCCTACCGGAAGTTGGCGCAGCAAGCGGATTGCACGCCCGCCCAACTGGGGCTGGCCTGGCTGTTGCACAAACAGCCGCACATCATTCCTATACCGGGCACGCAGAGCTTTGAACATATGCAGGAAAACGCTGCAGCCGAGGGCGTAGCGTTGGATGACAGTTTGATGCAGGCATTGGAGGCGCTGATCAACCAGAACACGGTCAGCGGTGAGCGCTACGACCCGCAAGCCACCAGCGAAGTCGACACCGAGCACGCCTGAAGAATTAGCCTTGATGCGGACTAGGTGATTTTGAAGACGGTACGGATAGTCCGGCTGCCCGACTTCTCTTCGTAAACCGCCCACTGCTTGATGCCTTTTACCAGCACCTGTTTGCTGATGTCCTTGACCTTGGCACGCGCCTTCAGCTTGGCCGTTACCCAATCCTGCACATGCGGCAAGGTCGTCCCCTCATTGCCCGTGGGAATCAGCAGTTCCAAGCCCGCGACCGTGCCCGATGAAGTAACAGTGAGTTCGGTAGCGGGCATGGTGTCCTTGGCGCATGGTCAAAACTACAGTTTAGCCTCGCGTTTGAGTGCACCGATGGCAAACACCACCTCGTTGGAGGCGCTGGCATAGGCACCGCCGATTTCCAGCATCTTTTCGGCATCGGTATAGCGCTTGGCATTGATGTTGGACGCAATCTTGGCGGCTTCCTTGTGAAACGCCGCATGCTTTGTGACGCAAATGATATGGCTGCTCAAAGGCCCAAACATAGGTCTGGACTCACCATGCAGCCATTTGCCCAACAGGCAGCAGTCGTCGCGGGCTATGGTGTCTACGTCCAGGGTTGACTTTGCAGCGATAGCGCCACGGAGTTTGGTTTTCCAATCGGAATGCGCCCGAATAGCTTCTTGCAAATCCATCTTTGTAGCTCCTTGATTTTAAAGAACGGAAACATGGCGTTTCCTGTTGCTGCCAGGTGGCAGACGTTTCCCCGTTACCGCTCAGAAGTGTGCACTTATTCGCACGAAAATAAAAGATGGAGTGGCGTTAAATTTGATCGCGCTTGCTTTGGCGCGCTACCCGTGCATGTTGTCGTTGCGGGCAATGTCGAGCAGGTAGTCCACTTCGGCTGCGTGGGCCACGCAGTTGTGGCTATGCCAGCGTTTGATAACCCACATGAAACCGGCAACCACGACTCCAAACACGGTGATGGCACCAAAGGCCGACAGTCCCATGCCGGTCGACAGGCTGTAAAAACCACCCAAGCCAAGGATGCAGGCTTGCTCGTTGAAGTTTTGGACCGCAATGGAACGCCCGGAACCCATCAGGTTATGGCCCCGGTGCTGCAGCAGCGCGTTCATGGGCACCACCAGAAAGCCGCCCAGGCCACCCAAAAGAATCAGGAACGGGGCTGCCACCCAGACGTTGGTTATAAAGTTCAGCAGAATCACCAAAATGCCCATGGCGATGCCCAAGGGCATGACCAAGGTCGCATGCTCCAGCCGCATGCGCAGCGAAGCTGCAACGGCCCCCACAGCGGTGCCAATGGCCACCACGCCGACCAGCGCCGAGGCTTGCGTTACCGTGTAGCCGAGGGCTGCAGCGGCCCAAGCCAGCACGATATAGCGCAGGTTGCCACTGACGCCCCAAAACAGGGTCGTGGTGGCGAGTGAAATCTGACCCAACCGGTCGCGCCACAAACGCACATTGCAATGCCAGAAATCTGGCAAAAGGCTGAGCAGCTTTTTGGGCATGGGCCGCATCGGAAATTCGGTCAGCGGAATGCGGGTATTGAACCAGGCCGCCACCAGGTAAACAAAGATCAGCACGCAAATGGCGGCCTCTGGCGGCGTGTCGACTCCGGTGTCCAGGAATGGAAAATCAATGTTGAGAAGCGTTTTGGAAACCACGGTCCCGACCAGTTGTCCGCCTAGCAAAACACCCAAAATGATGGACGAAATCGTCAAACCTTCAATCCAGCCGTTGGCCTTGACCAGTTGCGACGCCGGGAGCAGCTCGGTCAGGATGCCGTATTTGGCGGGCGAGTAGGCCGCAGCGCCCAAGCCGACAATGGCATAGGCCATCAGGGGATGGGTGCCAAACAGCATCAGCAGACATCCTGCGATCTTGATGGTGTTGCTCATCAGCATGACGCGCCCCTTGGGATGGGCATCTGCAAAGGCCCCGACAAAAGGCGCCAACACGACGTAAAACAGGGCGAACATCGGCACCAACGCAGCCTGTTGCCAAGTAGGAGCACCGCCGCCGCGCAGCAATTGGACGGCTGCCACAAAGAGTGCATTGTCGGCCAGCGAGCTGAAAAACTGCGCCGACATGATGGTGTAAAAACCGCGTTTCATTGATCCGGGAGTGCCGCACTGGCAAGGCCAGCGCTGTGGGTTTTGTTGTAGGTCTCCAAACGTTGTGGGGTTATAGCACGGCCCGCAGTGTCAGAATTGGGGCAACAAGACCGAATAGCCAAACCATGCCCCGTCCGATACAAGCCACCATCCACACCCAAGCGCTGGTACACAACCTGAACCGGGCCCGGCACTATGCGCCGGATGCACGCGTCTGGGCCGTGGTCAAGGCGAATGCCTACGGCCATGGCATTGAGCGTGCATTTGAAGGTTTGCGTGGTGCCGATGGTTTTGCGCTGCTGGATTTGGCCGAGGCGCAGCGCGTCCGGGCCCTTGGATGGCGTGGCCCGGTGTTGTTGCTCGAGGGCGTATTCGAGCAACGCGATCTGGAACTGTGTTCGCGCCTCGACCTATGGCACACCGTGCACTGCGAGCAGCAGATCGACATGCTCGCCACGCACAAGACCAACGTGCCACAACGCGTCTTCCTCAAGATGAACACCGGCATGAACCGCCTGGGCTTTAATCCCGAGCAATACCGCAGTGCCTGGACCCGGCTGAATGCCTTGCCGCAGGTGGACGAGATTTCCCATATGACGCACTTCAGTGATGCCGATGGTGCCCAAGGTATCGCAGCCCAAATGGCCGTGTTCGAAACGACCACGCGCGATTTGCCGGGTGAACGCACGGTCAGCAACAGCGCCGCGGTGCTGCGCCACGCAGGCGGCCCCTCGGCTAGCGTTTGGGGGCGTCCGGGCAGTGCGGTCTATGGCAGCGCGCCAGACTATCCCGAGCACACGGCCTCGCACGGGGGCCTGCAACCGACGATGACGTTGGAGGCCAAAATCAG
>CAIQEX010000281.1 GCA_903870955.1 uncultured beta proteobacterium | reverse complement strand
ACGAGTGTCGCCCGGTTTTTTTCTCAAAGACCCTTAGCAGTGCCAAACGTGCATCTTTCCAGTGAGTTGCCAGGTTGCAATTTTGACTTGACCCGGCCAATGAAAGACGCAAAAAGGACACGTGGTGTTTCCAGGAGCACATGATGGCGTCAATATTAGGATTTGATCCTGTCTTGTAGCCTTGCAAGTGCTGGGTAAATTGACCTTTGTTTCGAAGAAGCAACCGGGGTGGGCATTTAATAATGACAGGACAATGAACCGCATTTCTACGTCCACTGTCCGGGCACAGCGCAAGTACTTCGGGCGGTTCATCCAACACGAAACACTAAAGTTATGAAACCACGGCTTGGGCTTTTATCGATTGCAGCGCTGTCTTTGATGGTGGGTGCATGCGGGGGCGGCAAGGGTGGTGCGTCGGCAGGGGCCGATCCGACAACTGGCTCTACCGTTACCTTGGGTGCCGTGGCAAATGTGGTGGCTGGTTTCAATTCGTCTGCCGTGTTGAAGGCAGGCACCAGCGGCTCTGCGGCCACCTATATTTGGGGGGACAACACCTGGGGGCAGATGGGGAACGCATCCTTGGTGACTCCCAACGCTACTCCCTTTGCTGTCGGAAGCACGGCAACCTGGAAGTCGATTGCCGCCGGGGGGGCACACACGCTTGCGGTGAAATCTGACGGCACGTTGTGGGCCTGGGGATACAACCAAAACGGACAATTGGGGGATGGATTCAGTGCTGCCAATGGCCAAAGCCATGTGTATCAAAACACGCCAAAACAGATTGGTACGAGCACATCGTGGGCCGTGGTGGCTGCTGGCGAGACACACTCCATGGCCATGGATTCGGCCCCCTCTCCCGCGCTATATGCATGGGGACAGAATGCCTATGGGCAACTCGGTTTGGGGACCACACTAGATAGCTTCGCTCCTGGTACCGCATCAAAGGTAGCCGGTACGTCAGGAACTTCTTGGCGATCTATTGCTGCCGGAGCGCGACATTCCTTGGTCCTGCGTTCAGACGGCAAGGTTCTGTCCTGGGGTGACGATAACCGCGGGCAACTGGGTGATTGGATTGCTTCGGCCCAGCCAACGTTGACTCCCACGGTGGTCCGGATTAATTTGTCTGCATTGGCAATTTCCGCAGGAAGTTACCACTCTTTGGCGATCCTGAACGACCACACGCTCTGGTCCTGGGGCGACAACACTTACGGTCAACTGGGCTACTCTTCATTCGACTCGGTCTTGCAGTCGGACCCCCTATTTAGTTCTGTGGCAATCAAGGTTGGTGTTGACAGCGACTGGTCGGCCGTCGCTGGAGGTGGCACCCACACCTTGGCCATCAAGCAAGACCAGACGCTATGGGCCTGGGGTGGCAATGCCTATGGGCAACTTGGAAACAACACCACCGTGGACGCGCCAGCGCCAGTTCAGATTGGAAGCGCCAACCGATGGATTGCCGTTGCCGCTGGCAAGTACCACTCCATGGCGATCGATACCAACAACAAGCTGTGGACCTGGGGGCGCAATGCGGAAGGTCAGTTGGGGAATGGAACAACAGTCGGTCCGGTACTTGTGCCGACCGCGATTCCCTGAATTCAAGCCTTCAAGCCTTCACGCTTTATAGCGGCCAGTATCCTGGCCCCTTGCGCTATACCTGCATGTTCATGATGTCCGTGTAGGCCTGAACCATCCGGTTCCTGACATGCAATGTGGCGGTGAAGCCGATTTGCGCCTTCTGAATCGCCACCATGGTTTCTTCCAGGCTGACCTTGGGGTTCTCCATCTGCACTTCATGCTGCAGGCGGGTGGCTTCGTTTTGCGCTGCACTGACCGAATTGAGTGCCGTCTTGAGGGCGCCAGAAAAGCTTCCTCCCACTCCACCAGTACTTCCAGTACCACCTGTAGCTCCACCTGGACGCACCGCCGCGCCGGGGCGCACCGAAGTGGGCATCGTCAGGGGTGAAAGTTTGAGGTCCATGGCAGCTTCTCGGTTAACTTGATTGGGACTAATACTAGGGCTGCAGGTGCAGGCGCATTTTTTTCAATAAGACGGTAAAAGTAGTCCTTTTCAACCTAATGTTTTTCAGGGTGGGTCGAATAATCAGACCCAATCGCAAGGGGAACAACGCCTTGCATACCTGGAAGTCCACATGTCAGCACCCGCCACGATCTCCGTGAACCCTACTCTCCTCCAACGCTTCGGCGGAATGGAGTCGGGCCAGCGCATGCGTCTGATTTTGGGCGTGGTGTTGTTTATCGCTATTGCGGTCGGTGGTTTGGTCATGGGGCGCCAGGCCGAATGGCGCGTGCTGTATTCCAACCTGGCTGACAAAGACGGCGGTGCTGTCATCGCGCAGCTGGGAACCATGAATATTCCCTATAAGTATTCCGATGGCGGTGGTGCCATTCTGGTTCCAGCTGACCGTGTGCATGATGCGCGGCTCAAGTTGGCTTCGATGGGTTTGCCCAAGGGCGCCGTGTCGGGCTTTGAGATGATGGAATCCAACCGCTTTGGCATGACCCAGTTCCAGGAGCGACTGACCTTTCAGCGTGGACTGGAAGGGGAACTGACCCGCTCGATCCAGTCCATCGGTTCGGTGGCCAATGCCCGCGTTCACCTGGCATTGCCCAACCAAAATGGTTTCTTCCGGGACCAGCAAAAACCGTCTGCTTCGGTGTTGCTCAGTTTGAACCCTGGCCGCAGCCTGGACAAAACGCAACTTGCCGGCATCGTGCATTTGGTGGCCTCCAGCGTGCCGGAGATGGACGCCGCCGCAGTCAGCGTGCTCGATGACACGGGCAAGCTTTTGTCCAAGCCCAACGACGGCACCGGAAACGGCCTGAATGTGGATGCAGAGCAGCTGCAGTACGCCCAGCAACTGGAGCAGATGTACAGCCGCCGAATTCTGGACATTTTGGAGCCTCTGGTCGGCGTACAAAACGTCAAGGCCCAGGTCACCGCCGAGGTGGATTTTTCGCAAACCGAGTCCACCACCGAGTCGCACAAGCCCAACCTGACGCCCGAAAACAGCGCCGTACGCAGCCAGCAAACGGTTGAAAGCGTTAACTCGGCCGGTGGCACGGGAGCCGCTGCCGGTGTGCCGGGCGCCACGTCCAATCAGCCACCTGCTCCCTCGTCTGCGCCCATTAACGGCCAGGCTCAACCGCTCACTGCGGCTGGACAAGCCGGTGCCAATGGCAGCAGCAAGAAGGAATCCATCGTCAATTACGAGGTGGACAAGACGGTGCAAGTGGTTAAAGGTGCCTCGGGTGTGCTCAAGCGCATCAACGCAGCCGTCGTCATCAACCACGTCGTGAAAGCCGATGACAAGGGCAAGGTCACCAGCACGCCGCTGACCGATGCCCAGATCGAGAAAATGACGGCCTTGGTGCGTGAGGCCGTGGGCTTTAACAAGGATCGGGGCGACTCGGTCAACCTGATGAATGCGCCGTTTGCCGCTGAAAAGGTCGAAGTGGTGGACGTTCCCGTATGGCGCCAGCCGGTCGTGATTGACCTGGCGCAAAGCCTGGCCTGGCCGCTGGGTACCTTGGCCTTGGCCGCCTTGGTATTGATGGGCTTTGTCAAACCGGCCCTGAAGACTTTTGCAGAGAGCCGCCCCCATACCGTGACCGCGCACAGGGAATCACAACTGGACGCGCTGGAGTCCGAACAGCCCGAGCGGCCGCAACTGGAAGCGCCCCATGCACACAATGAACCCATCGCCCCGAGTACTTCAGAATTACGCATGGAAGAAGCGCGCAAGCTAACGCGCGACAATCCGGCTGCGGTGGCCAATATTGTGAAGACCTGGATTAATGGGGAGGCTGCCGCCTAACATCGGGAGCAACCACTATGTCAAACGACGACGGACTTCAAAACGCTGCCATTCTGATGATGTCTTTGGGCGAGGCCGAAGCGTCTGAGGTCTTCAAGCATCTGTCGCCCAAGGAAGTGCAGAAACTTGGCGAAGCGATTGCCAAGACGTCCCAGATCACGCGCGAGCGGGTCGATGAGGTGGTGGACAAATTCCATGGCGTCGCGGCATCCCAAAGTCTGCTGGTATCCAATTCGGGCGACTATGTGCGCTCGGTGCTCAAGCTGGCCTTGGGGGACGACAAGGCGGCGCTGCTGATCGATCGCATTTTGCAGGGCGGTGACGTATCAGGCATTGAAAGCCTGAAGTGGATGGACCCGCTTTCGGTGGCCGAGTTGCTGCGCAATGAACACCCGCAAATCGTCGCCGCCATTCTGGTGCACCTGGAGTTTGACCAGGCGGCTGACGTGTTGAAGCAGCTCGCCGAACGCCAGCGCAATGAAGTCATGCTGCGCGTGGCCACCATGGAAGGTATTCAACCCACTGCGCTGAAAGACCTCAATGAGGTGCTCTTCAATGTGCTGGCCGGCGGTGACAAGATCCGCAAGGCCTCTTTGGGTGGTGTGAAGACAGCTGCCGAAATGATCAACCTGATGGGCACAGCGATTGAGGGTACGGTGATCGAATCCATCCGCAGCCACGATGCGGATCTGGCGCAGAAGATCATGGACAAGATGTTTGTCTTCGACGACGTGATCAAGTTGGACGACAAAGCCATCCAGATGGTGCTCAAGGAAGTGTCCACCGATGTCCTCATCGTGGCACTCAAGGGTGCGCAGCCCGAGCTTAAGGACAAAATTCTGGCCAACATGTCATCCCGCGCGGCGGCCACCCTCAAGGAAGATCTGGAATCACGCGGCCCCATGCGCCTGTCCGAAGTCGAAGCCCAGCAAAAGGAAATTCTCAAGACCGTGCGCCGTTTGGCGGACGAGGGCCAGATTGTTATCGGCGGCGGAGGTGGCGACGACGCCATGGTCTGATGTCCCGCGCACATTCGTCATTTATTCCTGCCGAAAAAATCGGCGACGCCAGTAATTGGAAGTTTGATCCGGTCGATCAGGCCGCCTTGCGATTTGCCGCCAAGGTCAAAGCGCAGGCGGAAGCCGAAGACCGAGCCCGTGATAGTGCGGCACACCAGACAGGATTTGAAGAGGGCTATGCCCAGGGCCATGCCCATGCCACGCTCGAAGGTCAGCGACAGATCCAGGAATACATCGATACGCAAGGCCAGCAGGCGGCAGATCAGATGCTCGACCTTTTCAGGTCGGCGCAAGAACAGGTTCAACGCTCAGAGCAGGCCATGGCCAAGGGTGTGTTGGAACTGGCTTGCGAACTGGCCCGCCAGGTATTGCGGCGTGAATTGACGGTCAATCCCAACGCGCTGCAACCCGTTGTGCGTGAGGCTTTGAGTCTGCTGACTGTGGACAGCAAGATGGCCGCAGTGCGCATGCATCCGATGGATCTGGATGTGTTTGCCGAAGATCTGGTGCGCGAGTTCCCCAACCTGCAGCTCAATTTGGTGCCCGACGCGAATGTCACGGTGGGCGGCTGCCTGGTGGAAGCCGCTGGGACGGTCATTGACGGTACGGTAGAGCGCCGTTGGCACAAGGCGGTGGCCAGCCTCGGCCTGGAATCCAGTTGGGAGCTGGAAAACGATGTCCACTGAGACGCTTGATCAGTCGCCCGATATGGATGCCATCGAGGCCATGGATGGCGTGCATACCGCCGAGGCCGCGGATCGCATTGTCGAACCATGGTCAGATTTTTTTCAGCGCTCACAAAACCGCGTGGCCCGAGGTTCTGCGTTGGAAATGCGCGGCACCTTGACGCGGCTGGCCGGTCTCGTGCTGGAAGCCAGCGGCCTGCGCGCGCCCGTCGGTTCGCAGTGCGTGGTGACGTCTCGTGCGCGGGACCCGGTGCTGGCTGAAGTGGTGGGGTTTTCCAACGACCGGGCTTTTTTGATGCCGGCCGGTGATGTGCTCGGCCTTAGCAGCGGCGCCAGCGTGGCCCCGGCGGCCCACTATGTACCCGTGCCGAGTCTGCACGGCGCAACAGCGGCGGATTTTGCTTCGGACACGGGCATGTTGCGACTGCCTTTGGGCGACGGACTTCTGGGGCGCGTGGTCGATTCACAAGGTAACCCGCTGGATCGCAAAGGCCCGATAACCAACGTCTCCGCCAAGCCCCTGGAGCGCAAACCCATCAACGCTATGGACCGCGACCCGGTGCGCCAAAGCCTGGATACCGGCGTGCGCGCCATCAATGCATTGCTCACCGTGGGACGGGGTCAGCGCATTGGCCTGTTCAGTGGTTCGGGCGTGGGCAAGAGCGTGCTGCTTGGGATGATGGCCCGCTACACCCAGGCTGATGTCATTGTGGTTGGGTTGATTGGTGAGCGTGGCCGCGAGGTCAAGGAATTTATCGAAGACATTCTGGGCGCTGAAGGACGTGCGCGTTCCGTGGTCGTAGCGGCACCGGCGGATGCGCCGCCACTGTTGCGCATGCAGGGTGCGAATTACGCCACGGCCATTGCGGAAAACTTCAGAGACCAGGGAAAACATGTGCTCTTGCTGATGGACTCGCTCACCCGCTTTGCCATGGCCCAGCGTGAAATTGCCCTGGCCATCGGCGAACCCCCAGCAACCAAGGGCTACCCGCCGTCCTGCTTTGCCAAGCTGCCGATGTTGGTGGAGCGCAGTGGCAATGGGTTGAATGGCGTGGGTTCCATTACTGCTTTTTATACCGTGCTGTCAGAGGGTGACGACCAGCAGGACCCGATCGCCGATGCCGCGCGCGCCATTCTGGACGGTCACATCGTGCTGTCGCGCGGCCTGGCCGAGTCCGGCCATTACCCAGCCATTGACGTCGAACAATCGGCCTCGCGCGTGATGCACAACGTGGTGAGCCGCGAGCATTTCGAACTGGCGCGGCGTTTCCGTGCGGTGTATTCCAAGTATGAAAAAGGCCGTGATCTGGTGCAGATCGGCGCTTACGCACAGGGCTCGGACCCGGCGTTGGACGAAGCCATTGCCTTGCACGAAGACATGAGTCGCTTCCTGCAGCAAGACATGTTTGAGTCTTCTCCGATGGCCAGTGTGGTGAACCACATGGCCCAGGCTTGCAACGCCCAACTGGGCTAGCTGCTGAAAGCGCACCATGCCTAAATTCAGAGCCCTGGAACTGGCGATAGAGCAGGCCACGCGGCAGCGCGATGCCGAGGCACGCAAGCACGCACAGGCCCAGCGCACGCTGCAATATGCCCAGGGCCAGTTATCGCAACTTGAAAATTATTCGAACGACACCGATGCCCGCTGGGTCGGTGGTCATGCGGTCAACCTCTCGGTGGAACTGATCAAGCACCACTACCAGTTCATGGACCGGTTGCAAAACGCCGTGAGCCTGCAGCACGGGGTTATCAAAAATCTGGAGCAGCAATTGAGCCTGGCACACCAGAAATTGTTGCAGGCGGAGTACCGATTGGCGGGCTTCAAGCAAGTCCTGAAGGGACGCCGGTTAGCACTGAACGGGGTGCAACAGCGGCGTGAACAGCGTATTACCGACGAATTTGCCGCGATGCGCTATGCGCGGGGCAACACCCTGCAGACTTTGGAAGAACACCCATGACGATTGAAAAATCCCCAGTTGCCGCCAGTAACCACAAGGCAACTGCGCGTGCCGACAGCCAAAGCAATAAATCCAAGTCGATGGAGGCGGACCCGCAGAGTGGCGGATTTATGGCAATTTTGGGTGCGGTGGATGATCCGTCCGCAGCACCTGTCGCCCTGGCGCAAGACCCGACCTCTTTAGACGCTATAGCGAAGCAAAGCGCAGCCCAGGATAGTGGCACGCCTCAAAACACCGCCTTGGACGCGGCAACGTTGCTGCAACACAATCCGCAGATCGCCGCTGCACAGGCACAAATGGCTGTGGCAACTGCGACATCTGCCGCTACAACTAAAGCCGCGGCCACAGCTACAGCCACGGCCAATGTAAGTGCAGCAACCGCAACCGCAACCGCAACCGCAAAAGTATTGGCATCCGCCTCGGCGTCCATTGCCAGCGCAGCGTCAACCGCAGCGGGTATGGCAAGCGATGCATCCGCATT
>CAIQEX010000280.1 GCA_903870955.1 uncultured beta proteobacterium | reverse complement strand
GCCATACATGCCACTGCCGCCAATGGTCATCAAGGTGAGCGACACCAGCAGCCGCAGCCAGGCGTAGGCCGACTCGCCTTGCTGCTCCATGGGAGCGGTACCGGGCATAAATAGGCTTAGAGCTTCACCACCACGCGCCCACGCACCGTGCCTGCCAGCAGGTCCGCAGCAACGCCAATGGCATCTTCCAGTGCGATTTCGGAAGTAATCGCATCCAGTTTGGAAACATCCAGATCCTGCGCCAAACGGGCCCAGGCTTCTTCGCGTTTGGCCAGTGGCGCCATCACGCTGTCAATGCCGTAGAGCGTGATGCCACGCAAGATAAAGGGCGCTACAGAAGCCGGGAAGTCCATGCCCTGCGCCAGGCCACAGGCCGCCACTGCGCCGCCGTATTTGACCGAAGCACAGGCATTGGCCAGGGTGTGGCTGCCCACGCTGTCGACCACGGCAGCCCAACGTTCTTTGGCCAGGGGCTTGCCGGGGTTGGATAGGTCAGCACGGTCAATCACCGTGGTGGCACCCAGCGCCTGCAGGTGTGCGGCTTCCGCCATGCGGCCGGTGGAGGCCACCACCGTGTAGCCCAGCTTGGACAACAGCGCAACCGCTACGCTGCCCACACCGCCGTTGGCGCCGGTAACCAGCACCTCGCCATCGGTCGGCTTCACGCCATGCTTTTCCAAAGCCATCACGCACAGCATGGCGGTGTAGCCGGCCGTGCCAATCGCCATGGCCTGACGGGCGGTGAAGGCTGCGGGCAATGCCACTAGCCAATCCCCTTTGACGCGCGCGGTCTGCGCCAGGCCACCACTGCAGGTTTCGCCCACGCCCCAACCGTTCAAAATGACCTTGTCACCGACTTTCCAGCGCGGGTTTTGGCTGCTGTAGACGGTGCCGGCAAAGTCGATTCCGGGCACCAGAGGGAATTTGCGCACCACGGGCGATTTGCCGGTGATGGCTAGCCCGTCTTTGTAATTGAGCGTGGACCATTCCACACCCACGGTCACATCGCCATCGCCCAGCACGCTGTCGTCAATGCTTTGAACCGCAGCGGTGTACACGCCCTCGGGCTTGGTCAGCAGAATACCTTTGAACATTTGTCTTCCTTAATAAAGTGATTGGGATTATTCTGCACTGGCACATGGAGCCTGCGTTTTACCATTCGCGTCATGGCGGGATGGCGCTGCACACAGAGACACACCAGTTGTAAACGCACTGCGAATTCTAGTCAGTCGAATACCGCCATATGGCCCTTTGTTCGGGCTATGTACGAATGAATGTGTTCCAACTTTCACCTTCTGCTCAGATACTAAAGTTGTGAAAAAAACCGATCTAAATTACAAAACTGTCGTCGGCTCAAGAGTCAGGGCCTTGCGCCTGAACGCCGATCTATCGCAAGAAGTTCTATCTGAACGCTGCGGCATATTTCGAACCTACCTGAGTCGCATAGAGTCTGGCTCAGCCAATCCAACCTTGGTGGTGCTGGTGGCTTTGGCCCATTCGCTCAACGTTGAGCCATATGTGCTGTTATCTCAAGACGAACTGATGTTTTAGAGCCCCCACGCAACCGCACTTCTGCGGTCCCGCGGGGCATTCCTTCAGGGCTTGGCTGTCTCAGCCGTCCATCCCCCACCCAGCACACGATAAAGCGTAGCCAGATTCTGCTGCGACTGTGCCTGCAATTGCAGCACCGCCTGTTGTGAGGCGAACAGGGATCGCTGGGCATCCAGCACTTCCAGATAGCTGCTGGCCCCATTCTTGTAACGCAGTTCTGTGAGCCGGG
>CAIQEX010000279.1 GCA_903870955.1 uncultured beta proteobacterium | reverse complement strand
TGGCGCTGATCGTGGCCATCGGATCGCAAAATGCGTTTGTGCTGCGCTGTGGCATCCGCCGCGAACATGTGTTGCCGATTGTGCTTTTCTGCGCCGCCTCTGACGCCCTGCTGATTGCCGCTGGGGTCGGAGGAGCCGGGGCCGTGCTGCGTGGCAATGCATTGCTGATGGACATCACGCGCTACGGTGGCGCGCTGTTTCTGGCCAGTTATGGACTGCTGGCAGCGCGACGGGCCTGGGCGGGTGCGCATCTGCACGTGGAAGCACAAAGCAGTGGCAGCCTGGGCACCGCACTGGCGGCCTGCTTTGCCTTTACCTTCCTGAACCCGCATGTGTATCTGGACACGGTCATCCTGCTGGGCACGGTCGCCAGCCAGCGCGGGGAATCAGAGCGCTGGGTCTTTGGCATAGGCGCCATGTGCGGCAGCCTCCTGTGGTTCTCCGCACTTGGTTTTGGTGCCCGTTTGCTGGCTCCCTGGTTTGAAAAGGCCGTTGCCTGGCGCATCCTCGACAGCCTGATCGCCATCGTCATGTTGGCGCTGGCTGCCAGCCTGTTGCTGGGCTAGGCTTCTGAAGCTAAGTGCACCGGGTGGCATGCGGTAGCGGATACCTATCCCGCCCACTGCGAAGTGCCGTGGTCATTCGTGAGCCGCTATTGCGATTGGGCTTTAACTAAAGATGCCCTGAACGCCAGGTAATCCGCTGCCGCGCTCTTTGGGTCTTCCAACATAGGGAGGTGTCCGATTTCCGGCATCACCTTGGTTTGGCTCTTCGGAAAAACTTGGGCGAAGGCCTTCACTGAAGCAGGTGGAATGATCTGATCCTTTTCTCCCGTGACGATCAAGGTGGGGGTCTGAAGGTTGCTGAAATGGGATTCGATGGGCGAGACGATTTTGACCCATTTCTTCAGGATGTTGCCGTGAAACTCATAGTCCTTGATCGAGTTTTGCAGGTAAGCATAGGCCACCGAATAGGGAATGAACCGGGGCTTGCCAAGTAACAACGCAAACTGCCTGGCCTGTTGTTCTGGTGTTTTGACGAGTAGCGGAAATTCGCCCGTTAAGGCGAAGTTTTTCAGGAGCGGTGAATCAATCGCTTCCTGTGTGCCTGCGGCGTCTAGCAGCCACAAGCTCGAAACCACATTGGGGTACTTGGCGGCGTACAGCGCCACGACACCGCCACCCATCGAATTCCCACCCAAATCGACTGAAGTAAGTCCGAGACCCTGAATGAAGGCATGCAGATTCTCGACTTGTGCTTCGAAGCTGTAGTCTCCGTTGGGGTCCCGCGTCGCGTCGCCATATCCTGGCAAGTCGGGTGCGTAAACGGTGTATTGAGGCGTCAAATAGGGTGCAATGGCATCCCACGTGTCCTTATTGTCCGTGAACCCATGAACCAATATGAGCGGCGCACCAGTGCCTCCTTGCAGGTAGGGAAACTTCATTCCTTGAACGTCCAACGTCTTTGACTCAAGTCCGGCAGCGGTTCGGGATAGGTCACGAAGAAATATTGCTGTTGTCATCGGAGCCAGTCGATTCATGGCCGCAGCAGTCGCCAAAAGAATCAAAAGGAGGGCCAGGAGGCCGATCAAGGACTTCTTCAGCACGGCGTTACTCCTGAGGGTTTGTTGCCAGCCTTTATACACTTGCAGAATCGAAACACGGCAATGACATTTCACAGCCTTTCAGGGCCATTGAAACACCCTATCCGCGCGCCAGCAGTGTCGCCAACTCAGCCGCTGAGCGCACGCCAAGCTTGGCATAAACGCGGGCCCGGTAGACCTCCACGGTGCGCATGGAGACGTTCATGTCATCGGCAATGATCTTGTTGAGCTTGCCCGCGGCCACCCGGTGCATGACATCCTGCTCGCGCGGTGTCAGTGCGGCCAGCAGGGCACCGCGCGAATCGCCATCGGCACGTTTTTGCTGTTGTTCGGCATCGGAGGCCAAGGCATCCAGCACGCGCTCCACCAGAACCGCATCGCCAAAAGGTTTTTCCACAAAGTCGAATGCGCCCTTCTTCAAGGCCGCAACGGCCATGCGGATATCGCCATGGCCGGTCAAAAAAATGACGGGGATGTTGATGGCACGTGCCACCAGTTCGTCAAACACCTGCAAGCCCGACATGGGCTCCATCCGGACATCCAGCAGGATGCAACCACGCAACGCAGTGCCTTCATTCAGGCGCTGCAACAAAGCCGGGCCACTGTCATAGCTGCGCACCGCCAACCCGTGTGAAGCAAACAAAAATTCCAGGGCGGCACGCACCGTGGCCTCGTCATCAACCAGATGAACCAGGGGTTTTTCTGCGGAATTGCTCATAAATCACCCTCACTATTGGCACGCGCATCTTCGTCATCCAACGCCGACTCCGACTCCTGCAGGATTTGCAACTGTGCGTCAAAAACCGGCAGTGTGAATGAAAACCGGGCTCCGCCGAGGCTGCCGGTGCCGGCATCCATGCCACCGTGGTGCACCTCAATCACCGAGCGAC
>CAIQEX010000278.1 GCA_903870955.1 uncultured beta proteobacterium | reverse complement strand
CTTCGAATGGGTTGCTGTCCGGTGTGGTATCTCCGCCCCAGGACAAGAGGCCGCTTTCGACCCGCTCGATGTGGTTGGGCGCACCCGGTCCGATGCCATATTCCTGACCCGCCGCTTTAACCAGTTCCCAGAGCTGCTCGCCTTTGCTTGCGTCACGCAAAAAGAGTTCAAACCCGCCCTGCTTGCTCCAGCCCGAACGGCACAGCACCAGCGGAATACCCTGCAAGTGCGTTTCGATGCACCCGAAGTACCTGATGGCACGAATCTGTTCACCAAACAGCTTGGCCACCACGTCTTCTGCGCGGGGCCCCTGTACCGCCAGTGGCGAAACATCCGGCTCGCACACCTGCACATCAAAGCGCCCTTCGCTGGCGACCGCGCGAACCCAGAGCAGCATGTCGCTGTCAGCCAGTGAAAACCAATAGCGGTCCGAGAGCTTGAGCAACACGGGGTCGTTCAACAGACGCCCCTGGTGATCGCACATGGCCACATATTTGCCCTGACCCGCCGTCATCTTGGTCAAATCACGGGCACTCAAATATTGCACCAGTTTGTCGGCATCCGGGCCAGAGACTTCGACTTGCCGCTCCACCGCAACATCCCACATGGCTACGCCGTGCATCAAGCGGTGCAACTCGGCTTCAAGGTTGCCGAAGGAGATCGGCATCAGCATCTTGTTGTACACCGTGAAGTGGGTCACGCCTTCCCGCACGGACGCCTCGTAAAACGCCGAGCGCCGTATGCGCGGGCTCATCGTCAAGGTGATCTGGCTGGAAGAAGCGGGAATGGTTGACGTAAGCGTATGCATAAGAAGAAATTATAGGAATCGATCCAGAATCTTCTTGCTCGCAGCATTCAAAGTAAACTGGTCCCGCACCAGGTACTGAATGCCATGGTTATCGGCAATCAGCAAAGCGTTGTCTTTGCCAATGCGGCGAATGTCCTCGTCACCCCGCAACACGAACTCCGTGCGCCCCCGGTCGGTCTCCACCGTCCAGGTGCAGGGCGTCGAAAAGCTGGTCACGGCAACAATTTGCGCAATCACCGGCATGAACTCACGTGCCGCCAACTCCTGACGAATCAGGCTTTGCGCAGGCTCTGCCAGATCAACCAGGCGGTTGACCCAACCGACCTCCTCGCCGTCGGTATTCACAATCGAGATACCGACTTCGGGCGCTTGTATCGGGAAAGCGCGCACCGGCACCACTGATTCGAAGCGCACGCCTGTCGCTGTCGTCAAACTCAGCTTGCCAAAGGCGTTGCGCTCCAGCGTGAAGTGCGTGGGCGCTGGGGAAGTCGGGCTGTTCAGAGGAGTGCTCAGGTTCGTGCTCATCATGCGCCCTCCTTTTCAGCGTTATCGGAGCCACGGCTGGCGTCCATGTCCACATCCATATTGCGCGCCTGTGCCTGATACAGGTTGAAGTAAGCGCCCTCCTGCGCCATCAGCACATCATGCGTGCCCTCTTCCACCACGCGGCCACGGTCCAGCACCACGAGGCGGTCGGCCCGGTGCAGGGTGGACAGGCGGTGCGCGATGGCGATGGTGGTGCGGCCTTGCACCAGGTTTTCCAGCGCTTTCTGGATTTCCTTCTCCGTTTCGGAATCCACCGAAGAAGTTGCTTCATCCAGAATCAGGATGCGTGGGTCGATCAACAGTGCGCGCGCAATCGAGATGCGCTGGCGCTCACCACCCGACAGGCCCTGACCACGCTCGCCAACCATCGAGTCGTAGCCCTGCGGCAAGCGCAGGATGAACTCATGGGCATGGGCGGCGCGGGCCGAGGCAATGATTTCCTCACGGGTGGCGTCCGGTTTGCCGTAGGCAATGTTCTCGGCGATGGTGCCGAAGAACAGAAAAGGCTCCTGCAACACCAAGCCGATGTTCTGGCGGAAGTCGGCAATCGCATAGGAACGGATGTCCACGCCGTCGACCAGAATCGCGCCCTCGGATACATCGTAAAAGCGGCAGATCAAATTCACCAGCGTGCTCTTGCCCGAGCCACTGTGGCCGACCAGACCAACCATTTCGCCCGGCGCAATGTTCAGGCTGATGCCCTTGTTGACCTCGCGGTTGCCATAGCGGAAGCCTACATCGCGTACTTCGATGCGCCCCTCGACCTTGCCCACATGCACCGGGTTGGTGGGTTCCGGCACGCTGGATACGTGGTCCAGGATGTCAAAAATACGCTTGGCCGCCGAGGCCGACTTTTGCGTCACCGAGACAATGCGGCTCATCGAGTCCAGGCGGCCATAGAAGCGGCCGATATAGGCGATTGCCGCCAACAGCATACCGACGGTAATCTCGCCCTTGGACACCTGCCAGATGCCAAAGCCCCACACCACGAGCAAGCCGATCTCGGTCAGCAGCGAAACACTGGGCGAGAACAGCGACCAGATCTTGTTGATACGGTCGTTGACGATCAGGTTATGCCGATTGGCTTCGCGAAAACGTTTGGCTTCGCGCTGCTCCTGGGCAAAGGCCTTGACCACACGAATGCCGGGAATGGTGTCGGCCAGCACATTGGTCACTTCACCCCAGACCCGGTCAATTTTCTCGAAGCCGGTGCGCAAGCGGTAGCGCACAAAGTGGATCATCCAGCCAATGAACGGCAATGGCACCAAAGTGATCAGCGCCAGATACGGGTTCATGGAAAAAAGGATGACCGCGGTCATCACGATCATCACCACGTCGCTGGCAAAGTCGGTCAGGTGCAGCGACAGGTAGACCGCGATGCGGTCACTTTCGCTGCCCACGCGTGACAACAAGTCACCGGTGCGCTTGCCGCCGAAGTACTCCAGGGAGAGGCGCAACAAATGTTCATAGGTGGTGGTGCGCAGGTCGGCCGCAATGCGCTCCGAGGCCAGCGCCAGGATATAGGTCTTGGCCCAGCTTAGGCCCCAGGCCAGGATGCCCGAGCCCAACAGGCCTGATAGATACCAGGCAATGGTGCTGGGCTCAATGTGCTGGCCGTTCTGAAACGGGATCAACACCTTGTCCACCAGCGGAATGGTCAGATAGGGTGGCACCTGGCTGGCTGCCGTGCCCAACAGCATGAGCAGAAAGCCCAGGAACAGTTGGCCTTTGTAGGGCCTGGCAAAACGCCACAGGCGAAACAGGGTCCAGGTGGAAGGCGGCGTGTGGACGACCTTGGTGCAAATAGGGCATTCTTCCTGGTCCGGCTCCAGGGGTGCCTTGCAACTGGGACACACATTTTTAAGCGCCTGTTGCAGTGGCTTACCCGTTAGTGTGCTTTCCAGTTGCAGGCCAAATTGATCCACCAAGCGGATCGCATGCAGGTTTTGGCCCAGGGTAAAACGCCAACTGGCGAGCAGACCGGTAGCGTCCAGTAACTCCAGATGCCCGACACCCGCGTGGTCATGGTGCTGCAAGGATAGGCCCGCAGAATAGGTCCACTCCTGCCAACCGGATGCGCCGCCACCCCGGCTTAGCACCCGCTGGCTGGTTACCAGCACCAGGCCTTTGACATAGTGCAGTCGCGCATCGAGGTCAACCTCCAGTGCGGCCAAAACGTTTTCATGGGGATGCAGGTGTGCCTGAACTTCAGAGCGCCAATGGGCGGCAAGCTCGCCAGGCGCGGAACGGACAAGGGATATTTCAGTGGTCATTACAAGCAAGCAACATTTCTTTTCGGTTCTTTGGAATCGCCAATCCGTCAGTCCAAAAGTCTGTCCAAAAGCGACAGGTTTGACGATACCACCCCACAGGGTATAGCCCCAGAACCATCAGCCTCACAGTGAGCGAGAATACACAACGCGGACAGCACCATGTCGGTGGACTGCCCAAGCCACAAAGTGCCATGCAAGCCAAGATCAATATAGACATTCTTCGGGTCACCCACCTTCGCGGACCCAACATTTGGACGTATCGACCGGTGATTGAGGCATGGGTCGACATTGGCGAATTGGAGAACCATCCCTCCAACACCATTCCAGGTTTCTACGATCGACTGACCGCCCTGCTTCCGGGCCTGATCGAGCACGAATGCAGCCCAGGGGTGCGGGGTGGTTTCTTGATGCGGCTTCAGGAAGGTACTTGGGCCGCTCACATCCTGGAACATGTTTGCCTGGAGATGCAAAACCTGGCCGGCATGCGCACCGGCTTTGGCAAGGCACGCAGCACCTCCACCGCGGGCATTTACAAGATTGCCTTTCGCACCCGGCATGAAGCCGTGGGCCGCGCCGCGTTGGCAGCAGGCCGTGAACTGTTGCTCAGTGCGATTCAGGACACCCCTTTTGACATCGCCAAGACGGTGGAAGACCTGACCGAAATGGTCGACGACCTGTGCCTGGGCCCGAGCACAGCCCACATCGTGGACGCCGCCACGGCGCGCCGCATTCCCAACATCCGCCTGACCAGCGGCAACCTGGTGCAATTGGGCTATGGCAAGGCACAGCGCCGCATCTGGACCGCTGAAACAGACCAGACCTCGGCCATTGCCGAAGAAATTGCCAGCGACAAAGACCTGACCAAGGCCTTGCTCAAGTCCTGCGGCGTGCCGGTGCCGGAAGGTGAACTCGTGCGCAGTGCGGACGCTGCGTGGGAGGCTGCGCAGGAAGTGGGCGTGCCGGTCGTACTCAAGCCCTATGACGGCAACCATGGGCGTGGCGTTTCACTCGATTTGCGCACCGAGGCCGACGTCCGTGCGGCCTATGAATTGGCATTCCGCAAAGGTAATGGTAGCGCGGTCATCGTGGAAAAATACATCCCTGGCAATGAGCACCGTTTGCTGGTCGTCGGCAAGAAAGTGGTTGCGGCTGCGGCTGGTGAAACCTTGTGGATCACGGGGGATGGTGTCCATAACATCGACCAATTGGCCGACCTTCAGGTCAACACGGATCCACGCCGTGGAACGGGCGAAGAATTTCCCCTGAACGCCCTGGTACCCAGTGAGAGCGGCGAAATTATTCTGGAACTGGAGCGAGCCGGATTCACTGCTGCCTCGGTGCCAGCTGCCGGGCAGCAAGTGCTGATACAGCGCAATGGCAACGTCAAGTTCGATGTAACCGACCGGGTACATCCCAGCATCGCCGCTGCTGCGGCCCTGGCCGCACGGGTTGTGGGACTGGATATTGCCGGTGTCGATATGGTGATGGAGGACGTCACCAAACCCCTTTCGAGCCAGCGTGGTGCGGTCATCGAAGTGAACGCCAGCCCGGGTTTGCTGGCCCATATCAAGCCTTCGAATGGCAATGGGCAGCCGGTGGGTCGGGCCATCATTGACCATTTGTTTAGCGAAGGTAACGATGGTCGTATACCGATCGTAGGCATCACTGGAACATTGCACACGGGGCGCATTGCGCGCCTGGTGGCCTGGCTGGTCCACATCAGTGGCAAGCATGTGGGCTTGGCCTGCAGCGAAGGCCTGTACCTTGACGGGCGCCAGATCGATGCGGCAGATTGCGCCCATTGGGACGCGGGTCAGCGGGTGTTGATCAACCGCTCCGTGCAGGCCGCGGTATTTGAAAACCCGGGCACCATGATTTTGGGCGAAGGCCTGCCGTATGACAAATGCACCGTTGGCGTGGTGACGGACGTCAATTGGCATGAGGGCCTGAAGCACTACGACATCCTGGACGACGAGCAAAACTACAAAGTTGCGCGCACCCAGGTGGATGTGGTGTTGCCCAGCGGCACTGCGGTGCTCAACGCAGATGACCACCAGGCCGTCGAGATGGCCGAGTTGTGCGATGGCAAAGTGATTTTCTATGGTTTGAATGCCGATCAACCGGCCATCGCTGCGCACCGGGAAGCCGGGGAACGCGTGGTGGTGCTGCAGGGCGATGCGATTGTGTTGGCGCAAGGTGCACAAATTGCCGCCCGCTTGCCACTGTCGAGTCTGAAACCCTCCAAGGCCTCCAAACCCGAGATGGTGATGGCGGCGGTCGCTGCCGCATGGGCATTGAACATTCCAGTTGAACTGATTAGCGCGGGATTGCGGACCTTTGAGTCGGCCCCTAAGAAAACACCTTACTGAGCACACCATGGAAGTTACCCGCATACGCGCCCTGCGCGGCCCCAATCTCTGGAGCCACCACACGGCCATTCAATCCATCGTGTCCTGCCAACCGCCTGAGCACGCCATCGACAGCCTGCCGGGATTTGAAGCCCGCTTGCGTGAGCGATTCCCAGAACTGGGCCCACTGCAACCCAACGGTCACGACGAGCCGATTTCGATGGCGCATGTGCTGGAATTGGTAGCTCTGGGGCTGCAGGCGCAGGCCGGTTGCCCGGTAACATTTAGCCGCACCACGCCGACACTGGATGCCCATGTCTATCAAGTGGTGGTGGAGTACAGCGAAGAGGCCGTGGGCCGTAAGGCGCTGGAAATGGCCCAAGCCATTTGCGAGGCCGCGCTGAACGACGCTGCTTTTGATCTGGCCGCAGCACTTGCCGAGTTGCGTGACCTGGATGAAGACGTACGTCTGGGGCCTAGCACCGGCTGCATTGTGGACGCAGCGGTGGCACGCGGCATTCCGTTTAGCCGCATGACCGAAGGCAGCATGGTGCGCTTTGGCTGGGGCAGCCAGCAGCGGCGCATTCAAGCAGCCGAGATTGACTCGACCAGCGCGATTTCCGAGGCCATTGCCCAGGACAAACAACTCACCAAGCGCCTGCTGGCCGCTGCCGGTGTTCCGGTGCCTGCGGGCCGCGAAGTCAGCGATGCCGATGACGCCTGGAAAGCCGCCTGCGAGATTGGCCTGCCGGTTGTGGTGAAGCCGTTGGACGGCAATCAGGGCAAGGGCGTCACCGTCAACATCACCAGCGAAGAGCAATTGCGCAAGGCCTATGACGTCGCGACCACCTTCCGCGATGACATTCTGGTGGAGCGTTATATGCCGGGCAACGACTTCCGCTTGCTGGTGGTTGGAGACCGGTTGGTGGCCGCTGCCAGGCGCGACCCGCCCAAGGTGGTGGGCGATGGCGTGAGCACCATTGCCCAGTTGGTGGAACAGGTCAACAAGGACCCGCGTCGCGGCTCTGGCCACTCCACCTCGCTGACCAAAATTCGCTTTGACGACATTGCCAAAGAAACCCTGGCGAATCAGGGATTCTCGGCAGAGTCAGTCCCGCACAAGGGTAAGCGCGTCAATTTGCGCAACAACGCCAACCTGTCGACCGGCGGCGCGGCTACTGATGTACCCGACGAGGTGCACCCGGATGTCGCCGCACGCGCGATTGCTGCGGCCCACCTGGTGGGTCTGGACATCTGCGGCGTCGATGTGGTCAGCGACAGCATCCTGCGCCCCCTCGAAGAGCAAGGCGGCGGCATGGTGGAAGTCAATGCCGCACCGGGCCTGCGCATGCATCTGGCACCCTCCTTTGGCAAGGGGCGTCCGGTCGGTGAAGCCATCATTTCCATGCTCTTCAAAAATGGGCAGAACGGTCGCATCCCCTTGGTGGCCGTGACCGGCACGAACGGTAAAACCACCACGGTGCGTCTCATTTCGCACCTCCTCAAGACCAAGGGTCTGCGCG
>CAIQEX010000277.1 GCA_903870955.1 uncultured beta proteobacterium | reverse complement strand
CTGCCAGTCGGTGGAGGTCTTGAGGAAATAGCGCGTCACCACCGACCAGGTCAGTACCCCTGCCGCCAGCACCAGCGCCAGCATGGAGATGCGCAACACCATGGCGTTGAGCACATTCAGTGCCGTGGCCAGTGTGGACACCACCGCGTTTTTGGGACGCATGGTTCCCGGAGCCAGTGAAGGCTCCAACTCGAAACCGTGGCTCACAGCGTTTGCTCAGCAAGCGCCAACAACTTGGCACTGCCTTCGTTCTTGGCGGCGTAGTCTTTCCAGGCAGTCTGGCGGGCGATGGTCTGCCACTTCTTGATGGAAGCGGCGGACAGGTCGACCACCTTGGCGCCGGCCTTTTCGTAGACCTTGGCCACGTCGACATCGTCCTTTTTGGCGGCTTCCATGGCAAACTTTTCCATGTCTGCCCCGACGGCCATGATGGCGTCGCGCTGGTCTTTGGGCAGGGCGTCAAAGATCTGCTTGGACATCATCAGCGGCTCGAACATGAACCAATAGGCGCCGGTGCGACCGGTGGTCAGTGCCTTGGCCACTTCTTCCAGGCGGAACGAGATAAATGAGGTGCTGGAGGTCATGGCGGCATCCATGGCGCCGGTCTGCATGGCGGCATAGATCTCGTTGGATGGCAGGCTGACCACCGATGCACCCGCCTCTTTCAGAATCATGTCCACCTCACGCGAGCCGCCGCGCACCTTCATGCCCTTGGCGTCTTCCGGATCGATGATGGGCTTGCCGCGCGAAGCGACACCACCGGCTTGCCAAATCCAGCTGATCAGCTGAATGCCTTTGGCCTGCAACACGCGGTCCAACTCGGCACCCACCGGCTTGTTCTTCCAGCCATAGGCCTGCTCATAAGACACCACGAGGCCGGGCATGAGGCCGATGTTGACCTCAGGAATCTCGCCGCCAGCGTAGGAAAGCGGAATCAACGCCATGTCCAGCGCGCCTTTGCGCATCGAGGAGAACTGGGCATTGGTCTTCATCAAGGAGGAGCCCGGGTAGATCTCAAACTTCAGCGCGCCCTTGGTGCGCTTTTCCACGTCGGCTGCGAACTGGCGCACCAGTCGGTCGCGGAAATCACCTTCTTTGAGGGTGCCGCCCGGGAACTGGTGCGAAATCTTCAGAGTCGCACTCTGCGCGAAGGCGCTGGTGGCCGTCGCAAAGGGGAGCGTGCCTAGGGTCAGGCCGCCAAGGGATTGAAGCAAGTGTCTGCGCTGCATGGTTTTGTCTCCTCGGGTGAATTGATGTGAGTCCAACTAATGTATACATTAATGTAACTTTAAGTATTTTTTAAACAAGCTAGTAAATACCCTTAGTGGGTATTAGAATCCATTAACAAGAAGCATGGGAGAATCACGGCATGAAAATATCCGACACGTTGCGTGAAAAAATTGAAGAACAGATCGCCACGGGCACCCTTGCGCCAGGGAGTTCGCTGGACGAAGCCACCCTGGTTGAGCAATACGGCGTATCGCGCACCCCGGTGCGTGAAGCCTTGATCCAGCTCGCCGCTGAGGGGCTGATTGAAATCCGCCCGCGCCGTGGCGCCGTGGTGACCAGCATTGGTCCCACCCGCCTGAGCGAGATGTTTGAGGTGATGGGCGAACTGGAGGCCATGTGCGCGCGCCTGGCGGCAAGGCGCATGTCGGATGCCGAACGCAAAGTGCTGCAGACGGCACACGAAGCCTGTGAAAACGCCCGCATCAAGGAAGATTCCGACGCCTATTTCTATTGCAACGAGCAATTCCACTCCGCCATCTATGCTGGCAGCCACAACGCTTTCCTGATTGAGCAGGCCAGCCAATTGCAGCGCCGTCTGCGCCCCTACCGACGCCTGCAGTTGCGTGTGCGAGACCGCATGGGCACCTCATTCAAGGAGCATCAGGGCGTTGTGCTGGCCATCAACGCGGGCGACGCCGAAGCGGCAGCGCAGGCCTTGCGTAGCCATGTGGTGGTGCAGGGTGAGCGCTTCGCTGACTTGATGGCGTCGCTGCGTGAACTTCAGCCACTGCCCGAAGCGGCTTAAATCGGAGCGGCAGCTGTCACGGGCACTCAAAGTGCCCGGCAATGCCTACAGCAATGGCGCAATCGCGTTGCGTTTGACGTACACCGCAAGCATCGTGTCATAGGTCGAAATATGCTTCACAAGGCAATAGTTCACGAATTCTTCGAGCTCGTCTTGTGACAGCACGTCCTGGCCCAAAACGTCCAGAATTTTGTTCAAGGTGCTGACCAGCCCTTCATGCTCCTGAACGTGGGTCGAGGTGAACGGATATTGAATATCGCGCATGAAAACCTCTTCGTTAAGGAAGTGGCTTTGCGTGTACTGGGAAAAGGCTTCGCCGGACTGGTGCATCGACTTCAGGTTGCTGGCGGTCAGGAATTCCTTTCCCAGTCGGAACCACTCCTGGTGCTCCGCATCGATCTTGCCGTCGCCAATGTTGTACCTGTCGTTCCAGTCCAAAGTCATGAATGTCTCCTGCTTGGGTCAGATCGAATCTTCCTGCAGTGCTCAAGTTGTTGAATTGACCTCCATCAATGCATGAACCAAACATGCTGCGGCGCAACAGAGATTTGAGTTCCCTTTGCGCAAGATCAAATCAGCAGGCCTCCAACACAAAAACGTCGGCGCAGTACCATGCAGCATTTACTGCAACACGCCATGCAACACCCCTGCTCTTCATGCTAGACCGCTTCGCCACCGCCCTGCTGCGCCCGCTGGTGAATGCTGCCGCGCGGGTGCTGGCCCACGCGGGTGTATCGGCCAATGGTTTGACCATTCTGGGCTTCGGTATGGGCATCGGCGCAGCGCTTTCCATTGCGCTGGACGCCTATCTGAGCGGTACCGCACTGATTTTGCTTTCGCGCCTGTGTGACGCGCTGGATGGCGCCGTCGCGCGGCAGACGCAGCCAACCGATGCCGGTGGTTTCCTGGACATCGCGCTGGACTTTCTGTTTTACGCCTTCATCCCCCTGGCCTTTGCCGTGGCCAATCCCGAGACCCGTGCCCTGCCTGCGGCGGTGTTGCTGGCGGCGTTTATGGGCACCAGTTCGAGCTTTTTGGCCTTTGCCACGCTGGCGGCCAAACGCGGCATGACCAGCCACGCTTTTCCCGACAAGTCGATTTACTTTTTGGGCGGCTTGACGGAGGCCACCGAAACCCTGGCCGTATTTCTGGCCATGTGCCTGTGGCCGGCCTACTTTGCGCCCCTTGCCTACGGCTTCGCGCTGCTCTGCGGCATCACCACCGCCAGCCGGATCTGGTGGGGATGGAGAGCCTTCCAATGACCGCTGCACGCTGGCTATTGCTGCTACTTCTGGCCGTCGCGCTCGGGGCATTTTTCGCGCTGGACCTGGGTCAATATCTGACCTTGCACGCCTTGCAAGAGCGTCACCAGGAGTTGGCCGAGCTTTATGCGCAGCACCCTTGGGAATTGCGCGGTGCCTACTTTGCTTTCTACCTCGGAGTGGCCACGCTAGCGCTGCCCGGTGCCGCGTTGCTGACACTTGCGGGCGGCGCGGTGTTTGGTTTTGGCTGGGGTCTGCTGCTGGTGTCGTTTGCCTCCAGTCTGGGCGCAACCCTGTCTTTCTGGATGGCGCGCCTGCTGTTGCGCGATTGGGTGCAGGCACGGTTTGCCCAGCAACTTGGCGAAATCAATGCCGGTGTGCAGCGCGCGGGCTGGTTGTATCTGCTGAGCCTGCGGCTGATTCCGGTGGTGCCGTTCTTTCTGATCAACCTGACCATGGGGCTCACATCGCTGCGCACCTGGACCTTTTACTGGGTCAGCCAACTCGGCATGCTGGTGGGCACGGCGGTCTACGTGAACGCCGGTATTCAGTTGGGCAATTTGCGCAGCCTGTCCGACGTGGTCAGCCCGGCCTTGCTGGGTTCGTTGGCGCTGCTGGGACTGTTTCCCCTGGTGGTTCGCCGCGTCTTGCGCCATTGGGAGCGCCTGCGCGTTTTTGGCCCCTGGCGCAGTGCCTGACCGCGCCGGTATGAGCGCAATCTGGTGGTGATCGGTGGCGGCGCCGGAGGGCTGGTTTCGGCCTACATTGCCGCCGCAGCCAAGGCCCGCGTCACCCTCATCGAAGCCCACAAAATGGGCGGCGACTGCCTCAACTACGGTTGTGTGCCCAGCAAGGCCTTGATCCGCAGTGCCAAGCTGGCGCATCAGATGCGCCATGCGAGCCGCTACGGATTGACCGCCACTGAGCCCGCCTTCGACTTCAAAAAATTGATGCAGCGCGTGCAGCAGGTGATAGCCGAGATTGAGCCGCATGACAGCGTGGAACGCTACACCGCGCTGGGTGTGGATGTGGTGCAGGGCTACGCCAAAATCGTCAACCCCTGGACGGTGGAGATTGCCCTCACGGGTGGTGGCATGCAGCGGCTGACCACGCGCGCCATCGTGATTGCCGCCGGCGCACAGCCGGTGGTGCCGCCGCTACCGGGCTTGCGTGAAGTAGGTTATCTGACCAGTGACACG
>CAIQEX010000276.1 GCA_903870955.1 uncultured beta proteobacterium | reverse complement strand
TCAATATCAGTCCAGCCAGTTTCAATATCCAACCTTCATCACCTCTGCAGACCGTCAACCTCACCTGGCCGTCCGGGTCCTCTGGTACCGCCACCTTGGGTGTCCAGGCTGCCGTAACCGCCACAGGCAGTCTGGTTTGTACCAATGTGGCGGGAACGGCAGTTTCTGCAAACTGCAACGTGGCGGTCAGCAACACCGCATGCATTGCGCCACCACACCATTTTCAGATTCAGGGGCCAGCCAACGGCAGTACCTGCGCCAACTCGACCTTTACCATCAAGGCATGGGCTGACGCGGCGGAGACCACGTCTTACACAGCTGGCTTGGCGACGGGGACACTGACGCAGAGCGGAAATCTCGCGTCGATTCCCAATCTGGGTGCGTTCAGCATCGCCGCCGGAAATGTTACGGCCAGCATGACGCCGGTTACTTTCATAGCAACCGGAACGACCACGTTCAACGTCTCATCCACGCCCGCGTTGGCGGGAGCCACGACCTGCAATTTTGGTGGATCGACATCCTGCAACTACGTCACCAGCAGCGCCAGTTGTGTGACAGATTTCAATTGCACCGAAACGGTCGCCAACGCCGCCTCGGCGTCCGACTCAAACCCGAGCACCGGGCGGATATACACCAAGGTTGCCGGAACCGCATTTAACTTTGACGTCATGGCGCGCGCTACCGGCGGAGGGGTGTTGAGCGCTTACGCGTCAGACGCCAACAAGACCGTAAACGTGGAGTTGGTCGACAGCACCACTCCACTTGCATGCGCGTCGTATCCGGTCTTGAATCCCGCAGTTGCGTCGCAACAGTTGTCGTTTACCCAGGCCAATCAACCAACGCAGCAAGGGCGACAGTCGATCAGTTTTACCGTGCCCAATGCCTACCAAAACGTCCGTTGCCGCGCAACGGATAGCAATGGCGTGCGGGGATGTTCGCTGGACAACTTTGCTATTCGCCCGCCCGCTGCCAGCGTCGTTGCGACTCCCGCGATGGCAACCCCGCCTTCTGCCACGACCAGCAATCCGATCAAGGCTGGCGCGACTTTTACGATGAGGGCGGCGGCCAGTTCTGGCACCAATTACGCGCCGACTTTGGCGCAGGACAGTAGCAAATTCACCGCACAGAACACGACCAACGTGGCCACGCAGCAGTCCGGCGGCGTGGTGGGAACGCTGGCGCCAAGCAACGTGGTGTTGAACGCGGCAGCGGTCAACGCAAGCTACAGTGAAGTGGGCTATTTGTACTTGGCCACCGGCGCATATTTCGATGCGTCCAACCCGGCCTTCACCGCCGTGGATAGTGCGGCGGGTGATTGTGTGACTGGCAGTTTTTCTGACACCCCCGTGAGCGGCAAAGTGGGCTGCAATATCGGAACGCTTGCGGCCACTTTGGGGCGGTTCATCCCGGACCACTTCGATACCGCCATTCTTGCGGCAAGCAACCCGACCACACCGATAGGTTGTCCGGCGGGATTGACCTGTCCCGCTAACGCCGCGCCAAGCGCCAATGGGTTTGTCTATTCGAACCAGGCTTTTTCCGTTCAGGTGACGGCAAAAAATGCAGCCGGGGGCACAACGTCAAACTACACCAATAGTTTTTCCAAGGCCTCCACCTTAAGTGCCTGGAGCGCAAAAGGCGGAGCGGTGGCCAACCCGGGCGGCGGTGCAATGGCTGGAACTTCCATGGCCAGTTCCCTTTTCATCAATGGAATTGCCAGCACCACCACGCCCAGTTACGGGGTCGTGTCGCCAGGACTTTTGTCTCCGACCGATGTGTACATTCGCGCCTCGGAAAATTCTGGGGGTGATGGCGTTACTTCATTGCAAGCTTCATCGGTCGAGGCGGGTCTGAAAATAGCCAGCGGTCGCATCAATATGAAGAATGTGCTGGGTTCCCAATTGCTACCGCTCTTGTTGCCGGTGACCGTTCAGTTCTACAACGGTACCGACTGGATCACCAGCGCCACGGATAACACGATGACGTTCAACAGTGCACTTTCTCCGACTGGCAACGTCAGTGCCACTTGGGTTGCCGGGCCCACCAACTGTGTCAGCGTCAAGAATCCGGCGACAGCAGCCGTGGCATCGGGTCTGCGAACTCTTTCTCTGCTGGCGACCGGAGCCTGCGGTTACAACATCTCGCTCACAGGGACACCGAGCTATCTTCCCATCACGCCTTCTGTGGGCGCAAGAGCGACTTTTGGTTTATTCAAGTCACCCTTGGTATACCGCCGGGAAAACTACTGAAACCGGATGCTGGGTCGGTGGGTTTTCGAGCCAAAATCGGTCCTTGTAGTGAATAGTTTTTTTGTCGCGTTTGCGTGGTGGAAAAGATGCTTCCCGAATATTCCTGGCAATGTGAAGTTGTACTATGTGCGTCACACGCGACCGATTCGCAATGGACTTCTCGATGACCAAGAACCTGACACTGCCAATCCGTACCACTGAGCAGCTTGTGGAAGTTGTGCAGGACATTGACCTTCCTGCCCTGTCCGATATCGCGGTAAAACTGGTCTCTACTTTGTCCAAGGAGGAGGTGGACCTGACCTATCTTCGTGATTTGATTGCGCAGGCACCATCACTCACAGCATCCATGCTGCGCTGGGCGAATAGTCCTTTTCATGGATATGCGCGCAAGATCAATACGTTGGATGGGGCCATTACGGTGTTGGGAATTTCCAAGATCCGCGCCCGTGCCATTGCCTTCTTTATTACCAACACCTTCGAAGCACCCAAAGGGATCGACCGGGACACCTTCTGGAAATCCAGCATGCAAAGTGCCGGGTACGCCATGTGGATTGCACTTGCCGTAGGCCTCAATGAAAGCGAAGCCTGGTTGACGGCCATGATGGTCAGACTGGGGGACCTGGTGATCGGGCAGTTTGATCCCTCAGCACCAGCGCAAGCCGAATCGGCTGCGTTGCCAGTGCGGCAACGTTGGGCTTTGCAGCGTGAAAGAATTGGTTTTGACGAGGGGGATGTGGTGTCGGAGGTTGCCAGGTTATGGTTCTTCCCCGACTCGATGGTTGAAGCGCTTCACAAGTGCGCAAAGCCGCTTGACTACATGGCTTTCTCGCCCCTGGCCGCAGTGTTGCATTTGGCGTTGATCCTGGGCGATTGTGAATCGGTGAATGAAGAAACTCTCAAGTCGCTTCCCGAGGAGGTCACCTCCCGCCTGGGGATTCAGATCGAGTGGCTTGCACAACACATACCAGAACACGTTATTCTTGCCGTTTGAGCTATAGTGAATTGGCTCGTGCGAAGCACCTGAGCCCAGGCTTTGTGAGCCTTCGCCGACCGCATGCTGTGGTGTCCTGTCCGGGGCTGCCGAAGCGCTTACACCGAAGAGAGGTCTAAACCCATGCCAACCGATACAACAGCTGAAACCGCAGCTGAAACCAGCGTTGAAACTGCAACCGAAACCGTTGTTGAAACCATCCCCGCAACCCCTGCGGCGATAGCGGCCTTCCAGAGCTTTTATCTGGCTGAACTCGACAACCGGGTCAAGCGCAGCGAAGTGGTGGGCTCCATCGCGCTCAAGAAGGGCAGTGCGGCCCTCTTTTACGAAGCTGCAGAAGGCAAGTTCACCTTGGTGGAGAAGATGCCTGATGTGGAAGAGGCCAACGTCTTTGACTGCATTCCCAGGGAACAATGGGGCCGCATGGTCATGCTCTTTGGCCATGCAACGAATACCGGCGGCTATATCGCCTCCGGCCACGCCATACTCGATGGCAACACCGTAAAGATCAAGCTGGCCTCGGGTCACTACTACCGCATGGACGTGGATGCCACGCTGCCCCACCTGCTGCCTTTTGTCGGTGAGCCCTCCAAGCCGCGGCAGGAGCAAGCCAGGCCACAGCTTCAGAAACGTGAGCCGCGACCCTCCGGCCGCAACAACAAACCCAAAGGCCGTCAGTTTGGCAATCAGTCGCCTCAAGGTCAGACTGCAGAGCAGCAAGTGCGCAACCACTCAGCAGAATATGAGGGTGGTGAAGCAATATCCCATGACGAAAGCGAAGACCTGACCGAAGAGGACCTGCGGCGCTTGCGCGGTGAGATGCCGCTGACGAATAGACCCAAGAAGAAGTGGAAGCACTGAGATCGTGCGCAACTTCCCGCAATCCGAGGTCGAAGCATTGGCCCATACGACCCAAACGGACAACCCCTGGATTTCTGTGGGTGACAAGTTTTCAAAAATGCACACCTTCCATGAAGATCAGGTGCGTGCGTTTGCAACCGAAGCGGGGGATACCAACCCCCTGCATCACGACGATGCCGTTGCAGCAGCGAGTCGATACAAGAAGTTGATAGTCAGCGGAACGCACTCCACAGCCCTGATCCTGGGACTTACGGCATCGCATTTCTCCAAAAACTATTCGGTCGTCGGGGTATCGTTTTCAGTGGAATTTCTCAGGCCTGTATTCGCAGATGCCACGGTTCATATCGCCTGGGAAGTGTTAAGCGCAGACATGACCCGGGACAAGGTGCAACGCGTCGAGATGCGTGGCGGATTGTCGGACGCAGAAGGGCAGCTTTGCGTTCGGGCTACGGGTGTGGTGCGGCTAAGTTTGCCAAGCCAGTCGCCCTGACGCAGGTTGTCGTAGCTCCTCACCTCCCGAAATAGAGACTTCACATGCCCTATCCACCAGAGTTTTTGAAACTTGTAGACGAGTTCATTCATACGGCCAACCGTCTGGCGGAAGACGGTCTCGATGGAGAGGTCAGCGCGGCAATTCTGTTCGCGGCCGGCCGGTACAACGCCTTCAATCTATTGACCCGGGGCGATGCGCAGACCGACCGTGATGCCGCCGTTGACTTCTATGTCAACGAGTACAGAAAAGCCATCACTTCCAATTTGGACGGTGTTGTCGGCCCGGTGGTGAAATCGCAGGGTTAAATCACTGACCGCGCAGGCAATCCCTTGCGTGCGATTGATTTCTTATATCGATAGATTAGTTACAACAAAACACCAAACCCATAGCCGAAATCTATAATTCATCCCGTGCACAGAGCACGATATGCCGCCAGTTTTAACCTAAAAGGAATTTACATGTCTCTCATCAACACCCAAATTGTGCCGTTCAAGAACCAGGCTTTCCACAATGGCAAGTTCGTTACCGTGACCAACGAAACCCTGAAGGGCAAGTGGAGCGTGTTCATTTTTATGCCCGCCGCTTTCACCTTCAACTGCCCCACCGAAGTGGAAGATGCAGCCGACAACTACGCCGAGTTCCAAAAGGCTGGTGCCGAGGTCTACATCATCACCACGGACACGCATTTTTCGCACAAGGTATGGCATGAAACATCGCCAGCAGTTGGCAAAGCCCAGTTCCCCCTGATTGGTGACCCGACACACACACTGACACGCGGCTTTGACGTGCATATCGATGCGGACGGCCTGGCCTATCGCGGCACTTTCATCATCAATCCGGATGGCGTGATCAAGACCCTGGAAATCCATTCCAACGAAATCGCCCGTGATGTCAAGGAAACCCTGCGCAAGCTGAAGGCAGCCCAATACACTGCGGCCCACCCCGGCGAAGTGTGCCCCGCCAAGTGGAACGAAGGCGCAAAAACCATTGCACCGTCGATCGATCTGGTCGGCAAGATTTAATTCACCGGCAACCACTCCGGGAGCGCATCAGGCGCTCCCCGCCGGACAGTGCGCGGGCGCTTAAGCCCAGCCGTCCGGCTTTTTTTTATCTAAATTGAAGCCTTGAAGGAAACACCATGCTCGACGACACCCTTAAATCCCAGCTTGCAGCCTATCTGGAACGCGTCACGCTGCCGATCGAAATGGTGGCGTCCCTGGGCGATGACGACAACTCTTCCGAGATGCGCGACTTGCTGCAGACGATTCAGAGTTTGCGCAGCGACAAGATCAGCCTGCGCCTGGATGGCCAGGATGCGCGCAAGCCCTCGTTCACGCTGCAACGCAGCGGCAGCCCGAATCACCTGCGCTTTGCGGGCTTGCCCCTGGGCCACGAGTTCACCTCATTGGTGCTGGCGCTGCTGTGGTCCGGCGGCCACCCGCCCAAGGTCGAGGCCGATGTGATTGAGCAGATCAAGGCACTCGATGGCGACTTCAATTTCGAGGTCTACATGAGCCTGACCTGCCACAACTGCCCGGACGTGGTGCAGGCGCTGAGCCTGATGGCAATCTTCAACCCGAAGGTCAAAACTACGGTCATTGAAGGCGGCGCCTTTCAGGGCGAAGTCGAAGCGCGCGAAATCATGGCTGTGCCCAGCGTCTACCTGAACGGTCAGCTGTTCGGCAATGGCCGCATGCTGGTGGAAGAAATTGTCGCCAAGCTGGACACCCAATCGGCCGCCAAAGATGCCGCCAAGTTGTCCGCCAAAGAGGCTTTTGATGTCCTCATCGTCGGTGGTGGCCCGGCCGGTGCAGCAGCTGCCGTGTACGCCGCACGCAAGGGCATTCGAACAGGCGTGGCCGCCGAGCGTTTTGGTGGTCAGGTGAACGACACACTGGGCATTGAAAACTACATCTCGGTGCTGGAAACGGATGGCCCCAAATTCGCCACTGCGATGGAGGCACAGGTTCGGTCCTATGCGGTGGACATCATGAACCTGCAACATGCGCAAAGCATTCTTCCCGCAGCAGAAGCGGGAGGCTTGATCGAGGTGAAGCTCGCCAATGGTGGCTCACTCAAATCGAAGACCGTGATTATTTCGACCGGTGCGCGTTGGCGCAAC
>CAIQEX010000275.1 GCA_903870955.1 uncultured beta proteobacterium | reverse complement strand
CTCAAGCAATTTCTGCTCGACCACAACCCGGCACGCGATGCGTTTTACAAACCCGTGACTCCCGAGGCTTTCGCCAAGGCCACTGCGCCGCTGTGGAGCTATCTGGATGCACTGCATCCGCACCTGTGGCGATCAGGCAAACAGTTTGCCAACAATGCCGCCGCCATGCGGCAGATGCTGGCCGATGGCGAATTGCGCTGGGCGCTGACGTTTAACCCGAATGACGCGGCCAACGAGATCGCTGCAGGACGATTGCCCGACAGCGTCATCAGCTACCAGTTCAGCGCGGGCACCATTGGCAACACCCACTTTGTTGCCATCCCCGTGAATGCCCGTGCCAAGCAGGGTGCGCTGGTGTTCGCCAACTTTTTGCTGTCTCCCGAGGCACAGGCGCGCAAGGCCGATATCAGCATCTGGGGCGACCCCACGGTGCTGGCCGTCAGTGCGCTGAGTGCCAAAGAGCAAGCCCTGTTCGCAGGGAAAAACGCCGCCGGACAGGTGCAACACGCCGCCCCCGCCATCCCCGAGCCCCATGGCTCCTGGGTCGACCCGCTAGAGAAAGAATGGCTTAGGCGTTATGGTGCTTAAGGCATCCAGCGCGACGAAGCCTGCCAAAGAAAAACCCATGCAAAACAAAATGCTTCCCCGCTTTGAAATGGAATCGGCGCCCTCCCCTACGGCGGCGGTCATCCTGCTGCACGGGCTCGGCGCCAATGGCCACGATTTCGCCGCTCTGGTGCCGGAAATGAATTTGAAGGGTTGCCAGGCGATCCGTTTTATCTTCCCGCACGCCCCTTCGATTCCGGTGACGGTCAATGCGGGCTATCAAATGCCCGCCTGGTACGACATCACCGGCACCGACCTGATCACCGGCCAGGACGCCGCCGGTATTCAGCGCTCAGAACTACAAATCCTGGGCCTGATTGCCCACGAAATGCAGCGTGGTATTGCGTCGGAAAACATCGTGCTGGCAGGCTTCAGCCAGGGTGCCGCGATGGCCCTGCACACGGCCTTGCGTGTGCCCTTTGCGCTGGCCGGCATCATGGCGTTGTCTGGGTATCTGCCGTTGGCAGACCGCCTGCACCTGGAGCGCTCACCTGCCAACAACGTCACCCCGATCTTCATGGCCCATGGCCTGCAGGACACCGTGGTGATCCCGCGGCGCGGCGAAGAAGCCCGCGACGCGCTGCTGGCGCTGAGCTACCCGGTGCAATGGCACAGCTATGAAACCGAGCACAACGTCACCTCGGAAGAAGTGGAAGACATGGGCGCATTTTTGCGCCAGGTGCTTCCGGCGACCGCATGAGTATCGCGTCAGCAGGTTTCGCCGCAGGGCCGCCCCAAGGCGAAACGCACCCCCCCGGGGAGCAGCGCAGCATACGCAGTGGCAAGCGTGAGGGCATTGTTTTAGGCATTGACTTCGGCACTTCCAACTCTGCGGCGGCGCTGATCGCAATAAGTGGCGCGATGCAGGTGGTGCCGCTGGACGGCAACCGTGCCGAGATGCCCACCGCTGTTTTCTTCAACCAGGAAACGCACAGCGTTCAATACGGCAGCGAAGCCATGCAGGCGTATTTGAGCGGCACCGAAGGACGCTTGCTGCGCTCGCTCAAAAGCCTGTTGGGCAGCAGCCTGATGGACGAATACACGGCCGTGGGCGACCGCAGCCTGCGCTACTTCGACATCGTGGTGCTGTTCTTCAAGGAACTCAAACGCCGCAGCGAAGCCCATGCCGGTGAGCCCCTGACGCACGCCATGTTGGGGCGCCCGGTGCACTTTGTGGACGACAACCCGGAGCGCGATGCGCTGGCGCAAGCGACACTGGGCCGTGCCGCCACCGAAGCCGGTTTTACCCACATCGCCTACCAGTTGGAACCCATCGCCGCCGCGTTCGACTATGAGCAACGCGTGACCAAAGAGACCGTGGCGCTGGTGGTGGACATTGGTGGTGGCACCTCGGACTTCACGGTAATCCGCCTGAACCCGGCGCGCAGCGCACAGGCTGACCGCACAGCCGACATTCTGGCCACCACCGGGGTACACATCGGCGGCACCGACTTTGATCGCCTGCTGGACCTCGCCACGGTGATGCCCCTGCTGGGTTATCGCCACATTGGCACTGGCAACCGCCCGGTACCCAACAGCGTGTTTTTTGACCTCAGCACCTGGCACCTGATTCACCAGGCCTATACCCGCAAGGCCATGCACTTTGCCAAGGAACTGTGGACTGATTTCAGCGACCAGACCTTGCACAAGCGCTTGATGACGGCACTGGAAGGCCAATACGGCCACCGCATGCTGGCCGAGGTGGAGGCAGCAAAAATCCGTTGCTCAACCCGCGGTGAAGATGCCGCAGTGCACCTGGAATTTCTGGCCGCTGAATTGGCGCCCCACATCACCGCCACAGCCATGCAGCAAACCTTGCAGGACGCCATTGCACAGGTGGTGCGCTGCGCGCAGGATTGCGTGGCACTCGCGGGTCAACCGGCGGTGGACGTGGTCTATCTGACCGGCGGCTCGTCGGCGCTGCAGCCTTTGGTTACCGCTATACAAGCCGCCATGCCGGACGCCACCTTGGTCTCGGGCAACCTGTTTGGTGGCGTGGCGGCTGGCCTGGCCTACGCGGGCTCGGCCCTGCAGGTCTGACCCCATGCGGGCTTTCAATAGCTCGACCCGCTTCATGGCTGTTGCCCTGCTGGTCCTGGCGTTTTTGCCGCTGACCTGGAGCCTGGGCCATGCCGTGCTGGCGGGACTGGACAGCGAGGCTTGGCTGGCACTCAGGCGCGACGGCCAGACCGTGCGGGCGCTTTGCATGAGCGCGTGGACGGGGCTGGCCAGCACCGCACTCGCCATCGCAGCGACGGCCGGGTTGCTTTCACTGTGCATCATGCCCAGGCAACAGCAACGTTTGACACCGCCATTGGCATTCATGCTGGCGGTACCCCACGCCGCCTTTGCCATGGGCTTGGTGCTGCTCATCGCGCCGTCCGGCTGGCTGCTGCGCCTGCTCTCGCCCTGGGCCACGGGTCTGAGCGCACCACCGCCCTGGCCTACCACACAAGACCCTTGGGGCCTGGGACTGATCGCCGTGCTGGCGCTGAAGGAAACCCCATTTCTGCTTTGGGCAGCACTCACCCACCTGCAACGCCCGGAGGTGTCACAACGCCTGAGCCGCGAATGGCAACTGGCGACCACCTTGGGATATGCACCGCAAACCGCCTGGTGGCGTGTGGTCTGGCCGCAAGTGCTGTCACACATGGGCGCACCCCTGCTGGCGGTGCTGGCCTATGGTCTGACGGTGGTCGATGTGGCACTGGTGATTGGCCCGACTTCGCCGCCGACGCTGGCCGTGTTGAGCTGGCAATGGCTGCAAGATGCCAGCCCGGTGCAAAACGCGCAGGGTGCCGCAGCCGCCTGGACCTTGGCCGCCACTGTGGCCATCAGCGCAGTTTTGGGCTGGGCGCTGTTGCAGGCACCGCTCTGGCGGCACCGCCGCGTGCGCGGCGTGCCTTTGGCGCAAATCGGGTTGCGGCGCCAGGGTATCAAGGCTCGCGGAGCCTCAGGGCGATGGGCCGTTTCGGCCTTGGGAATCCGCTCGCTGGGAATCATCTATCTCGCCGTTTTATGGGCATTGCTGTTGGGCAGTTTCATCGGCAGTTGGCCCTTTCCGGACCTGCTGCCAACCCGTTGGAGTGTCGCTGCATGGCGCACCCTAAACGACAGTTTGTCCACGGTCTGGAACACATTCTGGATGGCGTTACTCAGCGCCACCAGCGCCTGGTTGTGGGTCGTGGCGTGGCTGGAGTTGGCACCCGCGCGTTGGCAGCAACGCATGCAAAGTCTGGCCTATGCGCCCCTGGTTTTGCCTGGCCTGCTGTGGGTCATTGGCCTGCACCGCCTGGCCCTGCTTTGGGGGTTGGACGCCACGGCCACCGGTGTCTGGTTGGCGCACTCGCTGGCCTGCCTGCCCTATGTGCTGCTCAGCACCGTGGGTGCCTATGGCGGCTTTGATCGGCGCTATGCACAACTGGCGGCGTCGCTGGGGCACGCGCACTGGAACTTCTTGTGGCGTGTG
>CAIQEX010000274.1 GCA_903870955.1 uncultured beta proteobacterium | reverse complement strand
TCCATGCGGCCTGACGGTTCATCGCGACGTTCGATTGCTACCTGGGTGCACCAATCCGATTGGCTGCAGGTTGGCATGGTCGCGTTCGGCTATATCCTGTGCGCGCGGTTCGCTTCACTCTATGCCTTGACCAACACCGGTGTCGTGGTGCTTTGGTTGCCCAACGCCATCGTTCTCAGCGCGCTGTTACTCACCAAATACCGTCAGTGGTGGCGGTTTGTCATCACCCTGGTGGTTGCCGAGTTGGTGGCCGATGGTGGTGAATTCCCGCTTTGGCAAGCCCTGGGCTACGTGCTGACCAATTTGCTGGAGGTGTTGCTGGCAGCACTCCTGATTCGGCGTTTGGGTGGTCGCGACTTTGCCTTTGCCAACCTGCGAGAGGTTCTGTTGTTTGCTGCGGTTGCCATGGGTCTGGCGCCAGCCCTGGCCGCCTTGCTGGGTACGGTGATTCACTTCAGCAATAGCCACGAATCGGTCGGCTTCTTTGCACATTGGCAGACCTGGTGGATCAGCGACGGCATGGGTCTGGTGGTGCTGACGCCACTGTTGTTTGGCTGGCTGCATGCCTCCCCTCAGGTTCGTCAGGAGTTTCGGCCGTCCAGATCCGAGTACGTTGTCTTTTCGTTGTGCCTAAGCCTGCTGGTGACGCTCATTTTCATTGCCGAGCCGGGCGCACAGTCGCCCTGGATCGGTAGTCCATTGCTGCTGTTGCCCATGTTTGGTTGGGCGGCCATGCGCTTTGGAACGCGTGGTGTTTCGGTTGTGGGCTGCCTGGTGAGTCTGATTGCAATAGCCATGACGACCCGTGGTCGGGGCATGTTTTCCATGCTGGGCGAGGACGTAAAGACGCTGGTGCTGCAGCAATTCCTGGCTGCGTTGTTGCTCACAAGCCTGGCGGTCGCCGCGATATTGACTGATTTGCGCTCCAAGTACCAAAGTTTGCGGCTGTTCGAGCAGGCCATTGAAAACATGGGTGAAGGCCTGGTCATTGTGGATGCGCGCCAAGTTGATCTTCCGGTGGTGTACAGCAACCCGAAGATTCAGGAAATAACCGGCTACCACAGCAGCGAGATGCTCGGCAGGAACTGTCGCATGCTCAATCAGGAAAACCGGGACCAACCTGAATTGGCAGAGATACGGGCACATCTCGCAGAAGCCACGCCCTTCACCATCACGCTGCAAAACTTTCGCAAGGATGGTCAGGCATTCTGGAACCAGCTGACGACTTCCCCAGTCTGGGATGAAAACGGTGAACTGAGTCATTTCATCGGCATACAAAGGGACGTGACCGAGATCCGCGAGGCGCAGAAAAATTTGCTCAACGCCCACTCTGCGCTGACCGTTTTGAACCAGGAGCTGGAACAACGGGTTGCCCAGAGAACCCTGGAATTGGAACGCCTGGCCACGACCGACCCATTGACGGACGCGCACAACCGCCGTTTTCTCATGGTGCGAGCGGAAATCGAGATTGCGCAGGCCAAACGCCAGGGCCATTCCGTATCGATGGTCATGTTTGATATCGACCATTTCAAGCGCATCAATGACAGCCATGGGCATATCGCAGGAGACCGCGTGTTGGTGGCACTGAGCCATGCGGTGCGCAAGGAAATGCGCTTGGGCGATACCTTTGCACGGGTTGGAGGCGAGGAGTTTGTCCTGCTGTTACCGCAATCTGACCAAGAGCAGGCGTTGCAGGTGGCCGAGCGCCTGCGACGGATGATCGAGGAACTGGAAATCGATGCAGGTGCCGGGTTGACCTTGCGCATCACCTCCAGCTTTGGCGTGGCTACGCAGGGACAAACGGTCGACACGGTGGATGCCCTTTACCTGGCCGCCGATACGGCCTTGTACCAAGCCAAGGACGCAGGCCGGAACTGCGTCATGGCTTTTAAAACGCCCCTCTATTCGTCGTGAAGACGCGGCGTTGACAAGCCTTCTGCCGGTTCTCCGGTGTCGGGATCGATCCAGTCGGCAATGCCAATTTCGTCCTCGGCTTCTTCCAGCGATTCGCCGGGTTCGGCGTCATCGTCAGCATCGGCATCGGCGGATTGCATGTCGGAGAGCGCCTCTTCCATGGTGGCGAACGGCCCCGATTCCTGAAGGCCATCTGGCGCCTGCCAGTAATAGCCATCGGGACGGTACACCACGGTTCCCAATTCGACTTCCGTGATGGAGTCGTCTTCGGCGGCTGCCATTGCATCCTTGAGGGATGGAACCTTGAGTGTGGTCATGCTATCAACCTTCCAGTGTGAGCCGGGTCAAACAATCGGCGCGCGCTTGGCGGCCGTCTTGGAGTGGTCCTGTATCTTTTCCTTGTGGCGCATCACTTGACGCTCCAGTTTGCCGGCCATTTCATCAATCGCGGCGTACAGGTCTGCGTTGGACGATTCGGCAAACAGATCGGCACCCTTGATGTGCAGCGTGCACTCCGCATGCTTGCCATCTTTTTCCTTGTGCTTTTCAACTGACAGGGTCACTTTCGTATCCACCACATCATCAAAATGGCTGGTAATTTTGTCAAGCTTGCCTGTGACGTAAGTCTTCAGGGCTTCGGTAACTTCAATGTGGTGTCCGCTGATGGTCAGTTTCATTTTTCTTTCTCCTAAAAAATCGGTCCGGGCGATTGCTCATGAAGTGCGCTGAGTCGGGACTGAGGTCGCAATTCTTTTGCATCGTTGAAGCCAGCATAGCAGGTGGCTTGTGCCGCAAAAGGTTTAAACGCCCTTGGCTTGGATGGGGTGTCGCAAAAGTTTGATCTTGAGCAAAAATTTATCACAGCTTGCGCGCCTTAAGGCCTTCGCTGGCACGCAGGCAAAGGGTTTCAATTTGCTTTGCCACCTGGGACGTGCCATCGCTCTGCTGAAGGCGTGCAGCAACTGACTGACGCGGCTCCAATGGCCAAGCGATGGCGGCCTCAATTGAAGCCTTCAGTTGCTTGGCGCTGATGCGTTCCATCGGCACCGGCTTGGGGATCAATCCAGCCAGAAAGAGGCGGTGCGCGTGGTGATATTGGTCCAGTATCAAAGGCAGAATAACTTGCGCTACCCCCGCGCGCAGCGCCTGCGCCGTGGTGCCGGATCCCCCATGGTGAACCACCGCTGCCAGACGGGGGAAAAGTTGGGCGTGGGGCGCAGCAGAAATCCTGCGCCAACCGGCGGGGAGTGTTTCCCGTCCCAGCCCGGCCCAGCCGGCTGCGATCAGGTAACGCCTGCCAGAGCCTGCAAGGGCTTGCAACAGCAGCGTCTCCAGGCGCTGCGTGCTGGCACCGCCCATGCTGCCAAAACCGATGTAGACAGGCGGCTCGCCTTCTTGCAGCCAGGTTTCCAGTTCGGGGTCCAGGGGCTCGGGGTCCTGCATAAACAGGAAGTTGGCGCGCTGCAGGTTGGTCGGCCAAGCGGGGTCGCCCGGAAAAAGAAATTCGTCGGTGGCGATAGCGTAGTCACAGGCATGCATCAGGTGATCGCGTAAATCCACTGCAGTCAACCCGACCTGCTTTCGGGCCAGGTTCAGAGGTAGGCCCAGCATGCCCACTGACAAGCGGTCATGCAGCCACCAAAGCGCCCGATTGACACAGTGCGGCATGCCGTGCCGGGTCACCGTGGGCGGTGGATGCATGCCGGAGGGGACCATGCAGGTGCTGTACAAAACACCCAATGCGGGAATCCCCAGTTTCTCCGCCACCGAGGGGGCGGCAAGGGCGAGTCCGGCCCAGACCAGGGCGTCGGTATCGGCGCAGATGGCCTGCAGTTCCAGCAACTGGCGCGGCAAAGCTTCGGCAAAGTAGCGCTTCAGCAAGGGCGTGGAGCGGCGCACATTGCCCGTCAGGACCGACGGGTTGTCGGCCAGAAACTGCTGCATATCCTGGCCCAGAGGCGCAAAGTCAAAGCCCAGCGATTGCACCCACGCGGCAAAATTTGGCGGAGCCGCAATCCGCACCTGGTGGCCACGCAGGCGCAGCACCTGACCCAGGGCCAAAAGGGGTTGCACATCACCGCGTGAACCCACTGCGGCAAGTACCAGGCGAAGTCCGGGGGAAGGTGACAAGGAGAAATAATCCAGGAGTGGTATTCGCCGCAGTCTATGCCAGAGGCCGTCGGCGCGCCTAAGATGCGCGGTGCGGCTGGCACCATTCTTGCGCGACGCTGGGCGAGTGTTCCATTTTGAAATAGGACACTCTGAACAAAAACGATACGGAGACTTTTTACTGTGACCCCAACCCGAAGGATGCGTTGGCTACTGCTGGTCCTGGGCCTGACCCTGCTGCAGCAATGGGCCCATTCCGCAACCCTGACCGTAGGCGTGCTAAGTCTGGAAGACGATGCCCGCTACCAGACGCGCCGCCTGGAACACAACTATCCCGGCCAACCCGCGGGCCGGCCGCTTGACGCTGCGGCGCTGGCGGCGGAGGAGTCTGCGATTGAGGTGGAGGCCGTGGGCCACAAACTGGTAGTCAAGAGTTTCATGGCGGCGACGGCGGCTGATTTACCCAAAGCGCTTGCCCAGATGAAGGCGGCCAAGGTGTCTCACCTGTTGCTGGATCTGCCGGACGCGGAATTGAAGACGGTCGTGGCCAGCGCGCCCGCCGCTTTGGGACCGGCGTTGCTCTTTAACGTGGGTTCGGGCGCGGATGAATTGCGTGGCACAGGGTGCGCCGCCAACCTGCTGCATACCTACCCGAGTGAGGCCATGCGCAGCGATGCGCTGGCCCAGTATCTGGCAGCGCGCTCCTGGAATCAGGCCCTGGTGCTGTACGGACCGCGTCCGCAGGACAAGTTGCAGCTGGATGCGTTCATGCGTTCAGCCAAGCGCTACGGGATCAAGATTGGCCAGTCCATCGCCTTCAAGTTGTCCAACGACCCGCGTGAGCGTGACCTGGGCAATGTGCGCCTTCTCACCAAAGACAAGGGCCATGACGTGGTGGTGGTGATCGACAGCGATGGCGAGTTCGCCCGAAGCGTGCCGTACAACACCCAGTGGCCGCGCCCGGTGCTGGGCAGCAACGGCTTGGTGGCCTTGGCCTGGCATCCGCAATGGGACCTGAATGGTGGCCCCCAGTTGTCGCGGCGCTTTGTGCGGGCCGCGCACCGCCCCATGACCGGGCAGGATTGGGCTGCCTGGGCGGCCATCAAGGCTATCGTCGGGGTCGTGACGGAAAACCCCAAGGCCAGCGTGCCCCAGCAGCTGCAGATGCTGCGCAAGGGCGAAGTGTTTATCGATGGCTTCAAGGGGCCACGCCTGTCATTCCGCGCCTGGGACGGGCAGTTGCGCCAACCGGTGTTTCTGGGGCATGCCGATGGCGTAGCCGCCGCCGCGCCCTTTGATGGCGTGATGCATCCGACGGAGGTGCTGGACACCCTGGGTTTTGATGAAAAGGAAAGTACATGCAAAGCGCGTCCCTGAGTCTGCAAACTCCACTCCTTTTGCATCTGGCGCGCGCCCTGCGCGCCGTGGTCGGCCGCGAGCTGCTGAAGTTTCTACGCCAGCCCTCGCGTCTGGCCTCCAGCCTGGTGCGGCCGTTGCTCTGGTTCGTGGTCTTCTCCGCCGGTTTTCACAATGTCTTTGGCGTGGCCATCATCCCGCCCTATGAAACGTATGTGGAATACAAGGTCTACATGCTGCCCGGCTTGCTCGGCATGATCGCCTTGTTCAATGGCATGCAAAGTTCGCTCTCCATGGTCTATGACCGCGAGATGGGTGTCATGCGGCTGCTGCTGACCGCACCCTTGCCGCGGGGCTGGTTGTTGGCCTTCAAATTGATGGCCTCCACCGCTCTGTCGCTGCTGCAGATGCTGGTGTTTCTGTTGATCGCCCTGGCCTTTGGTGTCGAGGCGGATTTGGCTAACTGGCTATTGGCAATCCCGGTGATGGCGCTGGGTGCGACCATGCTGGCGGCCCTGGGCCTGATGCTCTCGGTCTACATCAAGCAACTGGAGAACTTTGCCGGCACCATGAACTTCGTCATCTTCCCGATGTTTTTCATCAGTACGGCGCTCTATCCACTCTGGAAGGTGGAGGAGTCGGGTGCCTTGTGGTTGGTTCAGATTGCGCAGCTCAACCCCTTTACCTACGTGGTGGAGTTGATTCGCTTTGCCTTGCAAGGGCAGTTCAACGCCCAGGCCTTGGCCGTGGTGCTGGTCGGTTGCGCCGTGTTCTTTGGCTTGGCGCTGCGCGGCTACGACCCGCAGCGCGGCTGGATCAAACAGCGCGGTTGAGGGGCCTGCCGATGTGGAAATTTTTGCAACGTTGGCGCGTCTGCGCCTGCCTTTTTGGCTTGCTGTGTGTGGCGCAAGTCCAGGCCGGCGTGATGACCCGCGAGACCATGGCCCAGGCTTTTCCGGCGCCACTGGTGGTCGGAGAAAAGGAACGTGATGTGCCGGTCTGGCCGATCTTTGCGCAGGATCTGACCAGTACCACGGTCATTGCCTATGCCTTCGAGTCCATCGACTTTGCCGCCATACCGGGCTTTTCCGGCACCCCTTTCAATCTGCTGGTGGCCTTGGACAAGGATGGCAAGTTCATGGACGTGCGGGTGCTGTCCCAGCACGAACCGGTGTTTTTGGACGGCCTCGGCCCGCAACCCCTGTTCAAATTCGTGGAGCAGTACAAGAGCCTGTCGCTCAAGCAGAGCATCAAGATTGGTCTGAACCAGGCCAGCGCCAGCAAGGCCAATAGCGCCAACGTGTATATCGACGGCGTGGCCAAGGCCACCGCCTCGGTGCGCATCCTGAACCAAAGTCTGCTGGCGGCATCCCTCAAGGTGGCCCGCGCCAAGATGGGCTACAGCACCGGCACCGACCCGGACCTGATTGCGCGCATTCGTCCAACTGTCTATGAGGCACTGGACTGGCAGGGGTTGCAGAAGGCCGGACTGGTCACGCACAAAGTTTTCAAGAACGCTGAGGTGGAAGCCGCCTTCAAGGGCACGGCGGGCGAGGGCCTTGACGACGAGGCCCGGCGTGCGCCCGATGCCCCGTTTGTGGAACTCTATTTTGCCCATCTGAACGTGCCCAGCGCAGGGCGCAATCTGCTACCTGCCAAGACCTGGAACTACCTTCAGCAGCGCCTGGAACCGGGTGACCACGCGCTTCTGGTGATGGCCAAAGGCCGCTATGGAATCGTCAGTGATGACTTCCAGCGCGGCACCGTGCCCGACCGTCTGAGCCTGAAACAGAGCAAGCTCTCGCTGGAAATGCGCGACCTCGATCTGGACACCCTGCTGAATGTGCCGGAGGACCTGAAGGATGCCCAGTGGCGCGTGTTCCGGGTGATTTCCCCTGCGGCGCTGGACCCGTCGCTGCCGCTGGACTTTGAACTGCTGGTGTCGCGCAGCAAAGGCCAGTTCATGCCCGAGGTCGTCAACAAGAGCTTCGCCTTCAGCGCGGAGTTGCCGGAAAAGTACTTTGAAGCCGCCAGCTCCGACAGCAAGACCTGGAAATTGAGCTGGACCTCGCGCTGGTGGGAGTTGCTGATCCTGGTAGCGGGCCTGGCCGTTCTGACGTGGTCCCTGGCCAAGCCCAAATGGTTGACTGCCAGCCCAGAGCGTCTGAACCGCTTTCGTACCACCTATCTGTTGTTCACCCTGTTCTTCATCGGCTGGTATGCACAGGGTCAACTTTCGATCGTGAATTTCACCGCCGTGATTCAGTCGGTGCTGGCGCAGCGCAGCCTGGCATTTTTCCTCTATGACCCGATGACGGTGCTGCTCTGGCTGTTTGTGGCGGTCACCTTTTTCATCTGGGGGCGCGGTACTTTCTGTGGCTGGCTGTGTCCGTTTGGCGCGCTACAGGAGCTCATCAGCAAGGTGACTGCAGCCCTGCACATCCAGCAATTGCGGGTGCCCACTGTGCTGGATAAGCAACTCAAGCGTGCCAAATACGCCGTGCTGGCGGTGATTCTGATTTCGGCCTGTATCTCGGTCTCCTGGACCGACAGGCTGGTGGAAGTGGAGCCGTTCAAGACCAGCATCACCTTGAACTTCGTGCGCGAGTGGCCCTTCGTGCTGTGGGCAGTGGCCACGGTGTTGCTGAGTTCCTTTGTCTACAAGGGCTACTGCCGTTACCTGTGTCCGCTGGGAGCCGGCATGGGACTGCTCGGACGTTTGCGTCGCTTCGACTGGATTGCCCGCCGCACCGAATGCGGCCAGCCATGCCAGCGCTGCCGCAGCGATTGCGCCTACCAGTCGATCGAAAAGAGCGGCAAAGTCGATTACGACGAGTGCTTTCAATGCATGGATTGCGTGGTGATTTATGAGAGCGAGGCCCTGTGCGTGCCCTTGCTGAACAACGCCCGCCGGGCCGCCGGCCAGACCGTGATTCCTATCGTTCCCGTGGGAGAAACACCATGAAGCGCAGAACCGTATTGCAATGGGGTTGGGGCATGGGTGCCGCCGTCGCAGCTGGTTGGGTCGGGTCCCGTACCGTGCGTGATCCGTCCCCGGAATTGCAGTGGACCAGTCGCACGCTGACCGCCATGGGAACATCCATGACCCTGCAGGCGGCGCACAACGACGCCACACACCTGGCGCGGGCGCTGGATGCGGCAGTGGCCGAAATCCGCCACATGGAGGAGCAGATGAGCCTGTTCCGCCCGGACAGCGCGATCTGTCGGCTCAACCGCACCGGTCGGCTGGATGATCCACACCCCGACATGCTGGAAATACTGCGCGTCGCGCAGCAGGTCGCGCAACGCAGTGACGGCGCTTTTGACATCACCGTGCAACCGCTTTGGCTGGCCTTTGACGAGGCCAGACAGAACGGACGTTTGCCTTCGGCAGAGGCAGTCATGGCAGCACGCCGGCAAGTGGGCTGGCGCGGTCTGCGGATATCCCAAAGCGTGGTGAAGTTTGATCGCCCGGGTATGGCGATCACCCTGAACGGCATTGCCCAAGGTTATGCGGCCGACAAAGTCAAGGCCCGCTTGCAAAGCCTGGGCATTGCCCATGCACTGATTGATTCCGGTGAGTTTGCCGCGCTCGGTCAGCCCCCCCATGCAGGGGACTGGACGCTTGGTGTGGCCAACCCCCGCGACGCGCAGCAACTGCTCACGGGGCTCGCGATGCAGGGCCGCTGTGTCGCCACCTCGGCGGATGACCAGTGCACTTTTAGTGCTGACTTTGTCAACCACCATATATTCGATCCGCAGACCGGGCGCTCGCCACCGGAACTGTCCGGCGTCAGTGTTGTCGCGCCAACCTGCGTCATGGCGGATGCGTTGACCAAGGTGTTTTTTATGGCCGGTTACGACCGTGCAATGCCGCTGGCCAGGAAGTGGGGCGTCGACGTACTGGTGGTGGATAAGCGGGGTCGCTGGCAGGCCAGCCCGGGTGTTGCATTGCAAAAGACATGATGCAACAAGGGTCATTGTGTCAATCTGGAACAGTGTCTCATGCTGTAACGGGTGTACCTGACCAGATTAGTGTTCAACCTTCGCGTTTACCCTGAAACAACATCCACCTTTCTGCAAAAAATGAAAGATTGGCGATTGGCATAGTCCTTGCGAAATACCGTGCACGGATGCTGGCTGTGCGATGTGTACAGCCGTCCGGAGTCACTTCCCAGGAAGTGGATACCGCCAACAACTCGCCAGGAGACATACACGTGAAAAAGACACTATTCGCACTACTCATGATGGCCGCCACAGCCCATGTGTCAGCGCAGGTTACTGACGCCATGATTGCCAATGACGCCACCGACAACAGCTCTGTTCTGAGCTGGGGTATGGGCACGCAAGGCCAGCGCTACTCGTCCCTGGACGCTGTCAACACCAAGACCGTCAAGAACCTGGTGCCCGTGTGGTCCATGTCCTTTGGCGGTGAAAAACAACGTGGTCAAGAGTCACAGCCACTGGTTTACAAAGGCAAGATGTTTGTCACGGCTTCCTACTCGCGCTTGTTCGCAGTGGACGTGAAGACCGGCCAGAAGCTCTGGAAATATGAGCACCGTCTGCCAGAAGGCATCATGCCCTGCTGCGACGTGGTCAACCGTGGCGCCGCACTGTATGACAACCTGGTGATCTTCGGTACGCTGGATGCGCAACTGGTGGCTCTGGATCAGGAAACTGGCAAGGTCGTCTGGAAAGAAAAGGTTGACGACTACGCAGCGGGCTACAGCATGTCTGCCGCTCCCCTGATCGCTGACGGTCTGTTGCTGACCGGCGTGTCTGGTGGTGAGTTCGGTGTGGTGGGTCGTGTCGAGGCGCGCGATCCCAAGACCGGCAAAATGGTTTGGAGCCGCCCGGTGGTTGAAGGCCACATGGGCTATTTGAATGGCAAGGAAAACGGCATCTCCGGTACCACCAACGCTACCTGGCCTGGTGAGACATGGAAGACCGGTGGCGCTGCCACCTGGCTGGGCGGCACCTATGACGCCAAGACGGGTCTGGCTTACTTCGGTACCGGCAACCCCGGCCCCTGGAACAGCCACGTACGCAAGGGCGACAACCTGTACTCCACCTCTACCGTCGCCATCGATGTCAAGACAGGCAAGATCGTCTGGCATTACCAAGGCACCCCGAACGATGCCTGGGACTTTGACGGTGTTAACGAGTTCATCACCTTCGACATGGACGGCAAGCGCATGGGCGGCAAGGCCGACCGCAACGGCTTCTTCTACGTGATCGACGCCGCCAGCGGCAAACTGGCTAACGCCTTCCCGTTTGTGAACGGCATTACCTGGGCCAAGAGCATCGACATTGCGTCCGGTCGTCCTAACTTCGACCCGGCCAATCGCCCTGGCGATCCGGCAGCTTCTGCCGACGGCAAAAAGGGTAGCTCGGTATTTGCATCCCCCGGTTTCCTGGGTGGCAAGAACCAGATGCCCATGGCCTACAGCCCCAAGAGCAAGATGTTCTTTGTGCCCACCAACGAATGGGGCATGGACATCTGGAACGAACCCATCAGCTACAAAAAAGGTGGCGCTTATCTGGGTGCAGGTTTCACCATCAAACCCTTGTATGAAGACCACATCGGTTCCCTGCGTGCCTATGACCCCAAGACCGGCAAAATGGCTTGGGAAGTCAAGAACAGCGCTCCACTGTGGGGTGGCGTTCTGGCAACTGGCGGCGACTTGGTGTTCTGGGGTACGCCTGAAGGCTACCTGAAGGCCGCTGACGCCCATACTGGCAAGGTTCTGTGGCAATTCCAGACCGGTTCCGGCGTGGTGGCTCCTCCCATCACCTGGACCCAAGATGGCGAGCAGTACATCAGCGTGGTTTCCGGTTGGGGCGGTGCCGTTCCTCTGTGGGGTGGTGAAGTGGCCAAGAAGGTCAACTTCCTCGAGCAGGGTGGTTCCGTCTGGACCTTCAAGCTGCCGAAGTCTTGACCCCCACGCTTGTCGCTACGCGTACTACGCTGCCCCCCGAGGGGGCGCGTTTAGCCTTGGGGCGGCCCGGCGGCTAAACCAACGTTCTTCTTGTTGACCTGAGGGGGTGCGGCCCGGCTCGTTCGGCCACCCCCCTTTTTTTGCCTAAAAAATACCATGCGCTATCTCATTCTTCCCCTGTTGCTGTTGTCTGGTTTTGCGCAGGCAGCAGAAATGTCTGCAGCCGAACAGGCCTCTGCCAAGGAACTGGCCCAAGCCAGCGGATGTCTGAGCTGTCACGCGCTGACAGAAAAAATTGTCGGCCCCGCCTATTCCAGCGTTGCCGAAAAATACAAGGCCGATGCCGATGCGCCAGCCGCACTGGCCCAATCCATTCAATATGGATCGAAAGGCAAATGGGGCCGCATACCGATGCCGCCGCATGCATCCCTTAACCCGGAAGACATCAAGACTCTGGCCACCTGGGTTATGACTGTGAAGAAATGAGCCTGTTGCTCACAGTGCGGCTCGGCGTAGTCGCCAGTCTGCTGGCCTGCCTTTGCACGCTCAGCCTGGCCCAGGACAGCGAGCGCGCTGACTGGCTGCGTAACCCGGCGATGGGCAACTACAAGGCCTATGCCGAATTCAAGATGGCGCATTACGACTTTGCGCGCGAAGTCTGGCAAACGCTGGCCGAGGTCGGTAACGGCGACGCACTTTTTAACCTCGGCGTCCTGGCTGAAGATGGCCTGGGCGAGCCCAAGAATCTGACCAAGGCCGAAGCGCTGTACACGGGTGCGGCGAACTCCGGAAATTTCAAGGCCCAGTACCGACTGGGCCTTTTGTATTTTGCGGGAACACTGTTGCCGCGTGACGTTGACAAGGCGCGCCTGTACCTGACGCAGGCAGCTGAACATGGTGACAAAGACGCGCGGGACATGCTGGTCCAACTCGGCCAACCCGCGGTTGCGCCTACGCCTATGCAAGAAGCTGAATTATTGGGTGCCAGCGGCCAACACGCGCAGGCAGTTCAGCTCTATCGCACGCTGGCCGACGCCGGAAATGCCACAGCCCAGACCCGCCTGGCATGGGCCTATGAGGCTGGACGCGGGGTTGCGCCGGACTTGCAGGAGGCAGCTAGGCGTTTTGAGCTCGCCGCGCAGGCGGGCAATGCCGAGGCGCAATACGCGCTGGCAGTGATGCTGCGCACCGGTCGCGGTCGCAGTCTGGATCAGGAGCAAAGTGCGCTGTGGCTGGCACGCTCAGCCGCCCAGAACTACCCCGCCGCCCTGGCCGCCAAAGCCTCACTTTCCAATCAGTAAGGCTGGCAGCGACCCACACGCAGTGGGGGAGCGTGGGGGCAATGCAACCCGACGCCGGGCCGCCCCAAGTTGGGTTAGCCCCCTTGGGGGGCAGCGACCCACACAAAGTGGGGGAGCGTGGGGGCTAGTTCACCCCCAAACGTCAGCAGGCAGTTGGGCTTTTTTGCGGTAAATCGTGTTGCGGGATACACCTAGTATCTTGGCCGCAACGGACACGTTGCCGCCGGTCGACCGCAGGGCCTGTGCCATGGCATCCAGGGCCACATTCTCCAGTTTGGTGGGCTCAAAGCACAGGGGTGTACCGGTTCTCAGGGCTTCTTTGACCGGTTCGGGAGCCGTCTGAGACATGTCGACTTGGGAAACCGAAGCCCTTGGCAATACCAAGTCTGCCATTTTGACTTCGTCCAGAAAATCGTCGGGCAGATGCTGCAACTGGATTTCTTCGGTGCAACCCGCCATGACAACCGCCGTGCGCAACAAATTAAACAACTGCCGGAAGTTGCCGGGCCAGGGGAACTGGTGAAAAAGTGACATCACTTCCGCCGAAATACCCATGGGAGTGGCCGAGTGGCAAACGCTGGCCAGAATTTTGCGCGTCACCACATCGAGGTCCTGGCGTTCACGCAGAGCGGGAAGGCGCACCACCAAACCATTCAGGCGGTAATACAGGTCTTCGCGGAACTCGCCCCGGGCGATCATCTCCTTGAGATTCTTGTTGGTGGCGCAAATCACCGCCACATCCACTTCCACCTCTTTGCCGGCACCCAGGGGACTGACCTTGCGCTCCTGCAGCACCCGCAGCAAGCGGGCTTGCAAATGCTTGGGCATGTCACCGATTTCGTCCAGGAACAGTGTGCCGCCATTGGCGAACAACACCTTGCCGACGGAGCCTTTGCGCTTGGCTCCGGTAAAGGCGCCTTCTTCATAGCCGAAAAGTTCGGACTCGATCAGAGTTTCTGGAATTGACGCGCAATTCACCGAAACAAAGTTTTTGCTGGCTCGGGGTGAATCGTTGTGAATGGCCTGCGCCAGCAAATCCTTGCCTGTGCCCGTTTCACCCAGAATCATGACCGGGATATCGCGACCCCGAATTTTGTAAAGCTTTTGAATCACTGCCGAAATTTGGGGGTCCCCGGTATCCAGATAGCGCAAGCTGGAAAGAGATTCCTTGTTGGATGGCGGCTTGGCCGAGGCTTGTGCCCTCAGATCGGCAGCTACATCAGGAATTTCAATCGAACTTGGCGTCGCACCGAAGTCCATGGCCTCGAACGAACGACGCGCTTTGACATCGCTCAGGCAACACACGGTCACGCCGTTGTGCAGGCACAGTGTCACCGGCCTGCCGACAGCGACGCGCGC